>JAUMXY010000048.1 GCA_030528885.1 Bacteroidales bacterium
GTGCCCCCTTGCGGAAAGCGAGTGCAAAGGTAGGGACTTTAAACGAAACGGCAAAGAAAAACAAGAAAAAAATCAAAAAAAAATAATATTTCCTGTTTCAAGGTGCTATTCTCAGCCAAATCCGCCTCTTTTTTGGTCAAAATAAAAAAAAATCGTACCTTCGCACTTGATATGAAAAATAATGAGAAATCTCCCGTATATAGTCGCGATGCAATAGAACTTGTTACCGTCGCTGTTGAATATTGTGTTTTTTTGGAAAGAGCATCTGAAAAGAACCGCTTTGAATTTGTTGATACAATTCTAAAGCTGTTACCTTTATTATATTTAAAAGCTGCTCTGCTTCCTAAGTATGAAATAATGGATGACGATTTCTACCCCACCGATTTTGTTACTGAAGACAATTATAATATAGTACGCGCGAACATCTGCAACATATTAGGTGACAGAGACGATTTCCTGGATGTTTTCATGGAGGACATGAAATATAGCGAATCCCCTATTCTAACTACCATCAGCGAGAACTTGGCCGACATATACCAAGAACTGAAAAATTTTGCCATGACCTACAAGAACGCCCCTGATGAAAGGCTGATGTTAAATACACTTGCTAGCATAAAGGATGATTTTCAATTTAGCTGGGGACAAAAGCTTGTCAATGTCCAAAGAGCACTACATGAAGTCAGATATACCGAAGAAGATGATTTTTAGCGACAGGAAACAATGAAGAAGATTCGAGACAAATACGATAAAAAATCAATCCAAACTCTACCAAGAGTGCTATTCAATGGGAGAATCATTGTAATCTTTTCCGAAAAAGAAACAGACAAGGCCGTTGAATACTTGATGAAGAGCAAGATTCTTGGTGTCGACACCGAGACTCGCCCTTCTTTCAAGAAGGGGAAGATGCACCAAGTCTCCCTATTGCAAATTTCCACTTATGACACCTGTTTTCTTTTCAGGCTCAACCGCATAGGCTTAACTGATTCACTTGTCAAGCTATTAGAAGACCGCCAAACCACAAAAGTGGGATTGTCGCTGCAAGACGATTTGAGGCAACTCAACCAACGGCGTGCCTTCACACCTGGCGCATACATTGAGTTACAAAAAGAAGTCAAAGAAATTGGCATTGAAGACATGAGCTTACAAAAAATCTACGCCAATCTTTTCGGTGAAAAAATTGCCAAAAGCCAACAATTATCTAATTGGGAAGCCGAAACTCTGAGTGAGGCCCAGCAATACTATGCTGCGACAGATGCGTGGGCATGTTTGAAGATACATGAAGAAGTGACAAGATTAAAGAGAGAAAAAGATTATATTTTAGAGATAACCCCAACATTCACGGATAATCCGTCTAACATATAATAAAATTAGTTTTATAAGTTTAAACACATACAACCACTTATGAAGAGCATTTTTCTGAAACGTGGAAAAGAAGAATCACTAAGGCGTTTTCACCCTTGGATTTTCTCAGGAGCCATCCTGCGCATGAATGAGGAACCAGAAGAAGGGGAAGTCGTACAAGTATATACAAGCGAAAATGAGTACATCGCAACCGGCCATTTCCAGATTGGAAGCATTATGGTTAGAGTGCTTTCGTTTGATAATGAAGAAATAGACCAAAACTTCTACGAACGGAAGCTGTCCATCGCATTAGACGCAAGACGTAGCATAGGAGTGATTGGCAGCAACAACAACACATTCCGTCTAGTGCACGGAGAAGGCGACAATCTCCCAGGGCTTGTCATTGACATCTATGGAAGTACAGCTGTTATGCAGGCGCACTCTGTAGGCATGCATACAGACAGGAAAATCATCGCAAAGGCCCTAAAGAATGTAATGGGCGACGACTTGCAAAACATTTACTACAAGTCTGAGACGACACTTCCCTATAAGGCTGAATTAGGACAAGAGAATGGTTTTCTCCTTGGACATGACACAGAAGACATCGCTATCGAGAACGGACTTAAGTTCCATGTCGATTGGCTCAAAGGACAAAAGACCGGTTTCTTTGTAGACCAAAGAGACAATCGCAGCCTGTTGGAGCACTATTCCAGGAACAGGAATGTACTCAACATGTTCTGCTACACAGGCGGGTTCTCCTTTTATGCCATGAGAGGAGGCGCAAACCTTGTCCATTCGGTAGACTCTTCTCAGAAGGCCATCGATCTCACGAAAGCCAATGTCGAGCTGAACTTCCCTAACGACAACCGCCATGAGGCCTTCGCCGAAGATGCTTTTAAGTTTTTAGATAAAATGAATTCTCCTTACGACTTAATCATCCTAGATCCGCCAGCTTTCGCCAAACACAAAGATGCCCTTCGCAATGCACTTAAAGGCTATACAAGACTAAACAAGAAAGCATTTGAAAAGATTCTTCCTGGAGGCATTTTATTCACATTCAGCTGCTCGCAGGCTGTCAACAAGGAACAGTTCCGCACCGCTGTTTTCACAGCTGCCGCATCGGCGGGACGCAAAGTGCGCATACTCCACCAGCTCCATCAGCCAGCCGACCACCCTATCAACATCTATCATCCTGAAGGTGAATATCTGAAAGGGATTGTCTTATATGTTGAATAATATACATTTTGAACCCAAAACAGGGGCGCATTGTCAATGCGCCCCTGTTTTGGGTTCAAAGAATTTCTCCAATATGCTATCTGATGAAAAGCAATTCACGATACTTCGGGAGAGGCCATGCCTCATCGTCCACAATAGTTTCCAACTGATCCACATGATAACGTATCTCTTCAATTAAAGGAGCGACTGTATCATGATAAGCAACCGCCTTTTCACGCTCAGACTCAATCCTGTTGGCAAGCTTCCGAGCTTCAATCATTTTATCGACATTCTCAATAATAAATGACTCATGCTCCGACATTCTCTCTATCATGCTAAGATTCTCCTTTGAAATCTTTTGAGCCTTCTCTGCTGAGAACACCGCTTGCACCTTGTGCACATTATCAATGAGCATTGCCTGATATTTTGTCACTACAGGAATGATGTGGTTAAGACAAAGGTCGCCGAAGATGCGCGATTCTATCTGAATCTTCTTGGTATATGTTTCCCACTTAATCTCGTTGCGCGCCTGAAGTTCAAACTTTGTCATCACATTTGTTTTTTCAAACATGCTGACCGTCGATTCTTTCAGATAGTTGTCAAAGACAATAGGCGCAGAGATTTCGCAATCAAGTCCGCGCCTGGTTGCTTCCTCTTTCCACTCTTCGCTATAGCCATTTCCGTTGAAAATGACCGGCTTGATGTATTTGATGTCTTCTCTCACCACTTTTAATATAGCAGCCTCCTTCTTTTCTCCTTTTTCAATCAAAGCATCAACCCGATTCTTGAAATCAATAAGAGCCTCCGCCACCGCGCTATTGAGCGTAAGCATTGCCGATGCACAGTTGGCCTCCGCTCCAACAGCGCGGAACTCGAAACGATTGCCTGTAAATGCAAATGGAGACGTTCTGTTCCGGTCTGTATTGTCAATCAGCAATTCGGGAAGCGACGGCAAATCCAGCTTGAAAGCAGTTTTTCCTGCCACAGAAAAAGCATCGTCATCAGCCTTTTCCACATGCTCAAGCAAGTCTGTCACAGTTTTTCCGAGGAAGGAGGATATAATCGCAGGAGGAGCCTCGTTCGCTCCCAAACGATGAGCATTGGTTGCGCTCATGATGGAAGCTTTCAGAAGTCCATTATGGTCATATACAGCTTTCAGCGTCTCGACAACAAAAGTTGTGAAACGCAAGTTATCCATCTGAGTCTTTCCTGGCGCATGGAGCAGAATGCCTGTATCTGTTGCCAGCGACCAGTTATTGTGCTTGCCTGAACCATTGACCCCCTTGAATGGTTTCTCGTGCAGCAGGCAACGGAATCCGTGCTTGCGAGCCACACGCTTCATCAAGGACATCATCAGCATATTGTGGTCGACGGCAAGATTTGTCTCTTCGAAAATAGGCGCAAATTCAAATTGGTTTGGTGCAACCTCGTTATGGCGCGTCTTGCAGGGGATACCCAATTCAAGGGCATGGATTTCAATATCCTTCATAAACTCTTCCACACGCGCAGGGATGGAACCGAAATAATGGTCATCCATCTGCTGGTTCTTAGCCGAGTCGTGCCCCATCAGCGTACGCCCAGTCATCACGAGGTCTGGCCGCGCCGCATACAATGATTCATCCACCAAAAAATACTCCTGTTCCCATCCTAAGTTGGAGAAGACCTTTTTAACGTCGGGATTGAAATATTGCGCTACCGCTGTCGCTGCCTTATCTACAGCATGCAGAGACTTTTTCAACGGCACCTTATAGTCAAGCGCTTCACCAGTATATGATATAAAGATTGTTGGAATCATCAGCGTGTCGCCAATGATAAACACAGGAGATGTCGGATCCCATGCTGAATAGCCACGAGCTTCAAATGTGGAGCGCAGGCCACCTGATGGAAAAGAACTGGCATCTGGCTCCTGCTGCACCAGCAGCTTGCCATCAAATTCTTCCATCATGCCGCCTTTGCCGTCATGCACCACAAAGCCGTCATGCTTCTGCGCCGTACCTTCTGTCAGCGGCTGAAACCAGTGCGTGTAATGGGTAACGCCATTTTCTATCGCCCACTTCTTGATACCCTCAGCAACAGCATCGGCTATAGTTCGGTCAAAAGGCGCGCCATTATCAATGACATCACACATTTTATTGTACACATCAACAGGCAGATACTTATACATTTTCTGCTTATTGAAGACGTACTTGGCAAAATATTCACTTGGACGCTCCTTTGGCATCTCCACATACATGGGACCGCGCTTAAAAGCTTCGTCCACAACCTTAAATCTCAATCTTGCAGCCATAATCCTTTACAGTCTTCTTAACTTGACAACTCACTGGCCAGTTCCCACGCATCACACATTGAAGCAGCATGAGGACATCAGGCAAGAACAGGAGATGTCTTTTTCGGGCACAAAGATAACACAATTCCGACACACAGCAAAACAAGCATCCCCGTTTTTTCATGTTCCAAGCTCAAACAGGCGGCAGACTTTCCATTCTTGCACTCTAACATTTTCAAACCAAAGCATTCGCCTTCACAATGCTCATCACTTACCATATCCCATTTCCACTCCTCCACTTTTTCTAAAAATGCTCTTTCACTAACACTTTCTTTGAAGGAAAAGGCTCATTTTTCGGCAAAAGATTGGAATGACATTCTTCTTTTTCATCATAGCTTTATTCCGTGCTATTTAAGCGTACCCCTCGGGTCCGATGCACCGTACCCCTCGGGTCCACCTCATCGGACCCGAGGGGTACACTATTTCAAATGTAATGCTGAACGACTGATACAACAACATAAAAACAAAAGAAAAGACCTACTCCCTACTATTGTAAAGTCCATCACAAACACCCAAACTTTCTCACAAAACTCCAACAAAATAATTCGTTTTATTGTCCAATCAAAATATTTTTTATACTTTTGTGGCATAAAAGCATCCCATGGAAAACAAAAGAGAAAACATATTGACAGAAGAAGAAATCAAGGAGGATCTCAGATACCTGCAGCTTCTGGCGCAAAGCTATCCCAATGTGGCTGAAGCAAGCTGCGAAATCATCAATCTGGAGGCCATACTGAATCTGCCCAAACCGACGGAGCATTTCATCAGCGACCCTCACGGAGAAAGTGATGCGTTTAACCATGTGCTGAGGAATGCCTCTGGATATGTAAAAAGGAAGGTTGAAGAAATATTCGGTCCCACCCTCCGTTTGGCAGAGAAGCAGGATTTGTGCACCCTCATCTACTATCCGGAAGCCAAACTGCAAAGGATTAAGGCTGCCGAATCCAATCTGAACGATTTTTACATCATCACGCTCAATCAACTGATTAAAGTGTTGAGAGAGGTCAGTTCAAAGTACACCAGAAGCAAAATAAGAAAAGAATTGCCGAAGGAATTCGGCTATATCATCGAAGAGTTGCTGCACGAGAGCCACAGCGGTGTGGGCGACAAGCGCCACCAGTACTATAACATGATTGTGCAGACCATCATTGACACCCAAAGAGCTGACCATTTCATCGTCTCAATCAGCAACCTCATCCAACGCCTCGCCATCGACAGGCTTCACCTACTTGGAGACATATTTGACCGCGGCCCCGGAGCACATCTCATCATGGAGACCCTGATGAATTACCACAATTTTGACATCGTATGGGGAAACCACGACATAGAATGGTTTGGCGCAGCCGCCGGAAACAGAGCGTGCATTGCGAATGTCTTGCGCTTGTCATTGCGATATGGAAATCTTGCCACACTGGAAGACGGCTACAGCATCAACCTCCTGCCTTTGGCTACCTTTGCAATGGAGACTTACAAGGACGACCCTTGCAAACTGTTTGGAGTAAGAGAGTTGAGCAAGGAAAGTCAGCACGACCAGAAAACGCACAGGCTCATTGCACAAATGCACAAGGCCATCACGGTCATACAATTCAAGGAAGAGGCAAAAATCATCAGCAGACGGCCAGAATTCGACATGGATGACCGCAAACTGCTGGAACACATAAATTTTGAAAAGGGAACATGCACCATCAATGGTGACGAATACGAAATGCTTGACACCTTCCTTCCCACAGTAAGCAAGGACAATCCAAATGCACTGACAGAAGAGGAAGAAATGCTGATGGAAAAACTCAAACACTCGTTCCTTACCAGCGACAAGCTCCAGCGCCATGTGCAATGCCTGCTTGCCCACGGCTGCATGTACTCCATTTCAAACAGCAACCTCATGTACCATGCCACCGTCCCGCTAAACTACGACGGAAGCCTGAAGGAAGTAGAAATAGGCGAAAAGAAATACAAAGGTATGGCTTTGATGAAAAAGACCGGGCACCTTGTAAGGGAAGCATTCAACAATGACACTCCCCCATCAAGAAAAAGCTTTGCCAAAGACTACATCTGGTACCTATGGTGCGGAAAGAATTCTCCTCTGTTCGACAAGGACAAGATGACGACCTTCGAACGCTATTTCATCAAGGACAAGTCTACCCATGCAGAAACCAAGGGATACTACTACAAATATAGCAACGACGAGCATGTCGTCGATATGATTCTTGACAACTTCGAAGTGGAAGGAAAACATCGGCATATCATCAACGGCCACACGCCAGTCAAAGTCTTGAAGGGAGAAACACCCATCAAGGCAAATGGCAAGCTGCTGGTTATTGATGGAGGCTTCTCTCGAGCCTACCAGCCAGAAACGGGCATCGCCGGCTATACGCTCACATTCCACAGCCGTGGGCTCGAACTTGTGCAGCACCAGCCATTCCTGTCAGCAGAAGATGCCATAGAGAACGGAGACGACATCAAGAGCTCAACACAGATTGTAGAACTCAGTTCCCAGCGAATGTATGTGAAGGACACCGATAGAGGCAAAGTGCTTCTTGCAAAAATTGACAATCTCAAACGCCTCCTATTTGCCTATCGCAACGGCTTCATCAAAGAGGTGAAATAAATATCCTATCAACAACACAAATCTCAACAAGACCTCATGAAAAAACTCCTGCTCTTAACAGCATTTGTATGGGGATGCATCAATGCAAACGCCCAGAACAAATTAACGCTCAGCACCTATAACGGTACAGACCTTCAGAAATACGCAGGTAAAACACTGCAAGTATCAATCAGCCGGTATCTTTTCAATGGATGGAACACCGTTTCGCTGCCTTTCGACATGAATGAAACTCAAGTGAATGCAGCCTTCGGCGATGATTGCAAACTGGAAAGGCTTGCAGGAGTGGAAAATGACGGACAAAACATCAAATTGAACTTTCAAGACTGCAAGTCTGATGGTATTAAGGCCAATGTTCCATACATATTATATTATAAAGGAAATTCTGGCACTAAAAACATCACCTTGGAAAAGATCACCATCAGCGACACCCCTTCCCCCATCTCCTTCACAGCGCAAGGTACAGGAGAAAGTGTCACAATGGTTGGAACACCCACGAAACGAAGCGCCCAGGGGGTATATGGCATCCTGGCTGACGACAATGCTGAAGCAGCCTTTGTCAATGTGAACGACATAGAAACAGGATTCTACGCAACCAGATGCTACATCGAGCTTTCCAACGGGAATTCCACCCTGCTCATGACCAATCACATAGACAAGAATGTCACCAGCATCCACTCAATTGCAAAACCAAACGAGACAATTGATGTTTACAACATTTCTGGCATAAAAGTAGCAGAGAACATCAGTGCTGCAGAAATCAGCGCCCTGCAAAAAGGTATTTACATAATAAAAGGAAGGAAAGTTGCGGTTAAATAACCGAGTGCATTAAGTACGTTAAGCCTGCTTTCTCACAGAAACTAAAGGCAAAAACAGAGAGTCAAGGTGTAAAATTCTCCTCTTCTATGAATTTTACACCTTTTTTCTTGCCCATTTGAAAGATATTTAGTTACTTTGTACCCGATATGATTAGAAACACTAACACATATTGGCGTTGGCGTAACTTAGGATTAAAAGAATCGTAAGTCAAATGGTAATATCCCTATGCAAACGCCAAACAAGCATAGAAAAACAAAGCCTGTCGTACTTACGATAGGCTTTTTAGTTTATCAGACAAAAACACTATACAATATGACATACCAAATAGACGAAAATGGCTTTTACGGGCAATTCGGCGGTGCATTCATCCCCGATAGCCTATGCCCTGCAATTAAAGAACTGACAGAAAAATATCTGCACATCATTGAGAGCGAGGAGTTCAAACAGGAATACCACCAATTGCTTAGAGACTATGTCGGTCGCCCTTCTCCGCTCTACTACGCTAGCCGCTTGAGTGAAAAATATGGCTGCAAGCTCTATCTGAAGCGCGAAGACCTCAATCATACAGGCGCACATAAAATCAACAATGCGCTAGGACAGATTCTTCTAGCAAAAAAGATGGGTAAAAAACAAATCATCGCTGAAACAGGTGCGGGACAACATGGGGTAGCAACAGCTACCGCTTGCGCCTTGATGAATATGCCATGCACAATATACCAAGGTGCGTTTGACGTTCAGCGCCAACGAGTCAATGTCGAAAGAATGAAAATGCTTGGAGCAACAGTCGTTCCCGTCACTCGCGGCAGCCAAACACTCAAAGACGCTACCGATGAAGCCATTCAAGCATGGTGCAGCAACCCTGAAGAGACATTCTACATCATCGGTTCCACTGTTGGGCCACACCCCTACCCAGATATGGTGGCACGTCTGCAATCTGTTATATCTGAAGAAATAAAATGGCAGCTCGAAGAAAAGATTGGAAGGGACTATCCTGACTATCTAATCGCCTGTGTGGGTGGAGGTTCCAACGCTGCTGGCACCATTTATCATTACATAGACGATGAACGTGTAAACATCATCCTTGGCGAAGCTGGTGGACTAGGCATTGATTCGGGCAAGACCGCTGCAAGCATGCAGATTGGAACGATAGGCGTGCTTCATGGAAGCCGCATCAAGCTCATGCAGACAAAAGAGGGCGAGATTATCGAACCTTATTCCATTTCCGCCGGGCTTGACTATCCAGGAACAGGCCCTATCCATTGCAACCTGCATGAGAAAGGGCGCGCACAGGTCTTTGCAGCCAATGATGACGAAGCATTAAAAGCCGCTTTTGAACTGACCCGCATGGAAGGCATCATCCCTGCTCTTGAAAGCTCACATGCTCTAGCCCTTCTGCCCAAGGTAAAGAACCAATTCACAAAAGACACGGTGGTCGTACTAACAGTCAGCGGCAGAGGTGACAAAGATTTGAGTGCCTATCTGCAATACCGCGAAGAGCATCCTGAAACATATCTTTAGTCAATCAGCAAAACTTCAATCCAAACTCCGTTTGCACCTGCCACTAAGGCTTTCACAACAAGATGACCTCTCATCGCATGAACACAAGCTTTTTGGCAATGGAAATGTTAAACATCTTTAATAAACAAGCATTTACAACACATTCTTTTAATTATTCAATGCAGAAAGGTTAACTTTGCATACCTTTTGATTGATTAAAGTAAAAACAAAGAACATGAAGAAAACGCTTATCACACTGCTTGTACTGGTAGCATCAGTAACAGGCATACAGGCACAGAACCTCTACAAAACGGTGTACGACAAAGCCATGGCTGTTGTCAACAATCCTACATCTTCTGATGAAGAAATCCAGATAAACCAGTTCAAGGTAACAGCCCTCAACTACATGTCAATGATGGTCAAGAAGCGCGGGTTAGAAAAAGACTCATACTTTTATGACAGCCAAGCCGTAAACCTCGCCTCTTTCGTTACTGATTTCCAAGCGAATTTGGAGAAGGCGCGCACACTTTCCCCATCAAAACGCACAGAAATCATCAAAATTTACACTGATGCCTGCAAGTACAATCCTATGTTCAAAGATACCGACAAGGAGAAAGTCAATTGCTACGTCAACGACAAAAGGACCCTCACTCCTTTCTGCATTGACACAGATTGGGAAAAGGCTTACGATCAGGCAACCACACTTGCAAAAGCAGCTTTACGCTAACATCATGGCAAATAAATAAAGCCAATATCTAAAAAAGTATAAAATAAGACGGCGAATGGAGAAATTTGTAAAAATCACCATTCGCCGTCTTATTTTTTTTGTAAATTTGCGGAAGAATAGAACAATTCGCCTATGAGTTTACCTGAGATAATTAAAGTTGACTTAAACCATTTCCCCACAGACAAGAGATTCGTACAGATACCAGGCAAGTTAGTACTTGCAGACAATTTGGGGAACGAAAATTTCAGTTCGAAGACACATGAGCATCCAGACTACCCCGTCCAGGTGAACATGGCGGTCTGCTTCATCTGCCTCTCTGGCAAGATAGAAATGGAGATAGACCTGAAGAACTATACGCTTACCAATGGGCATACCGCGACCATATTACCTGGGGCCTTTTTGCAAATAAAACATATTGAAGAAGGAACAAAAAGTATCTTCTACGCTATCTCTACCGACTTTATCAAATTCACGGGTAACGTGAAAATGGGGATAGAGTACGTCACCATGCTCAAGGATAAACCTGTACACAAACCTGGTCACGCTGAACTGAAAGACAACCTTGCCATCTATAACGAACTGAAGAAAAAGCTGAATGATGAAACATATTCGTTCAAGGAAGAAGTGGCGAAGAGCTACATTAAAATTATGATGTGCAACACCTTCCAGCATTACGCTAAGGAAAACACTCAACACACGCAGCAGCCCGTCAACCGCAAAGAGGAATTATTCCTCCAATTTCTCAAAGCAGTAAAAGAGCACTATATTGAGAATCGCAGCATCACTTTCTATGCAGATAAATTATGTATATCTCCCAAATATTTGTCTAGCGTCGTGCACTCTGTCAGTGGGAAATACGCAACAGAATGGATAAACCAGTGTGTCATCCTCGAAGCCAAGACCATGTTGCGAACTGAAGGCTGTTCCATCAAAGACGTCAGCAATCATCTAAACTTTGCCAATCAAAGCTTTTTTGCCAAATATTTCAAGCAACACACAGGATACACCCCCAAAGAGTTTAAGCATCTCTAACCCTCCACACCCATAAAGTTCACATGAAAACAATAAAAATCAATCCAGCCGACAATGTTGCGGTCGCACTCGAAGCGCTCAAAGCCAACGAAACCATCGAAGTAGAAGGCCAAGTCCTTACTCTCAACACCGACATACCTGCTGGACATAAATTTCTGCTTACCGACCTCACCGCAGGAGAAAACATCATCAAATACGGCTACCCTATCGGCCATCTGACTGAAAGCCGCAACCAAGGCGACCTTGTCAGCCACCACCACATCAAGACCAATCTGGAAGGATTGCTCGACTACCAATATAACCCTATCAGCAAAGAGGAACTGACCAATCCCGCTTATGCAGAATGGTTTCCCAAAGAACAATTGACTTTCCAGGGCTATCGCCGACAGAATGGAGAAGTAGGCATCCGCAATGAAGTGTGGATTGTGCCAACTGTCGGATGTGTCAATGGCGTGGTCAGCCAACTGGCAGCAACGCTGAAAGAAGAGTTGGCTAATCCCAACTCCCCATTCTGCCAAACCCTCCCTGCCAACACTGAATTGCTCCGCATCGTCGCTTATCCACATAACTACGGCTGTTCACAGCTGTCTGATGACCACGAGAACACCCGAAAGATACTGCGCGACCTGGTGCTCCACCCCAACGCCGGTGCTGTACTTGTTGTTGGTTTAGGATGCGAAAACAACCAGCCCGACCAATTTGAACAACTGCTGGGCAACTACGACAAGAAACGCATCCGTTTTATGGTCACTCAAAAGGTCGAAGGAGACGAGATTGCCAAAGGCATGGAAATTCTACACGAGCTCTACACCATTGCCTCACAGGACAAAAGAGAACCCATTCCTCTCTCAGAACTGAAAATAGGACTCAAATGTGGTGGTTCCGACGGACTCTCTGGCATCACCGCCAATCCACTGCTTGGCGTTTTCAGCGACTTCATCGTCAGCCAAGGCGGAACAACCGTCCTTACCGAAGTGCCTGAAATGTTCGGTGCCGAAACCATCCTGATGAATCGCTGTGAGACACCACAGCTCTTCCAACAAACAGTCAGCCTCGTCAACGACTTCAAGCAATATTTCCTTTCCCACGGAGAACCCGTAGGCGAGAACCCTTCGCCAGGCAACAAGGCAGGCGGCATCTCCACCCTCGAAGAAAAAGCCCTTGGCTGTACCCAGAAGTGCGGCAAGAGTGCAGTCAAAGGGGTGCTCCCCTACGGCGAACGCCTGTCAGCCAAAGGACTCAACTTGCTTTCCGCACCAGGCAACGACCTTGTAGCCTCCACTGCGCTTGCTGCTTCTGGCTGCCACATCGTGCTCTTCACTACAGGTCGAGGCACTCCATTTGGCACCTTCGTGCCTACACTCAAAGTCAGCACCAACACCACCCTGTCCCAGCAGAAGCCCACTTGGATAGACTTCAATGCCGGCACCATAGCCGAAGATGAACCAATGGTTCAGGCATTCAACCGCTTCATGCAGAAAGTCATAGCGATAGCAAGCGGAGAACCAACTTGGAACGAAAAGAAAAACTACCAAGAAATAGCTATCTTCAAGACAGGAGTTACTTTATGACGGAAAACAGACAGCGCCCATGAAAGCTTTAAGTCCCCTCATCCTATTCCTCCTCCTTTATCTTGCCACCAGCATCATCGCACAAGACTTCTATAAGGTGCCTATAGCTGTGGCATTCCTCATCAGTGCCATCTACGCACTTTTCACAATAAAAGGGAGCATGGCAAAAAGAATCGAAATCTTTGCAGGGGGAGCAGGAAGCCCCACCATGGTGCTGATGCTTTCCATCTTCATCCTTGCTGGAGCCTTCGCCGCTTCAGCCAAAACCATGGGAGCCGTTGACGCCACAGTGAGCTTAGCTTTGAAATACCTGCCAGAACAGGCGCTTCTGCCAGGCATCTTTCTCGCTTCTTGCTTCATATCGCTCAGCATCGGCACCAGCTGTGGCACCATCGCTGCCCTCACTCCCTTAGCAGCAGGCATCGCTCAGCAGTCGGGCATCAGCCTTCCCCTGATGGTAGGCTTAGTTGTTGGCGGAACCTATTTCGGTGACAACCTCTCCTTCATCAGCGACACCACCATTGCTGCCACCCAAACGCAAGGGTGCAGCATGAGAGACAAGTTTCGTGTCAACATCCGCATCGTCGCTCCCGTCGCTCTGCTCATGCTCGTCCTCTACTTTCTTTTAGGCAAGGATGCCCATGTCCCGTCTGAAATAGCAGCAGCCAATCCCTGGCTTATCCTGCCCTATCTTACCATCGTCATCCTCGCCATCTGCGGAATGAATGTGCTGATTGTGCTTGCCATCGGCATCATCCTCACAGGCATCATCGGCATATCAGCAGGCACCTACGACTTTTTCGGCTGGCTCTCAGCCATGAACGAGGGCATGATGGGCATGTCGGAACTCATCATTGTCACCATCCTTGCCGGAGGCATGCTGGAGGTCATCCGTCATAATGGCGGCATCCAGCTCATCATCAAGGCCATCACCCGCAACATCCACAGCGCACGAGGAGGGGAATTCAGCATTGCCGCCCTCACCTGCCTCGTCAACATCTGTACGGCCAACAACACCGTTGCCATCATTACTGCTGGTCCCATAGCAAAGGACATCGCGACCCGTTTCCACATAGATTCGCGCCGCTCTGCGTCCATCCTCGATACAGCCTCCTGCTTCACACAGGGACTCCTCCCGTATGGCGCACAAGTGCTCATCGCTGCAGGACTTTCAGGGCTTAACCCCATCGCCATCATCCCTCACCTCTATTACCCTATGCTCATTGGCGTAGCATTGGTGTTGGCAATATGTTTCCGCCATCGAACAAAGGCCTGATTTTGCAAGACGTAACCAGCAGTGCACAATTAGCCAAGACCAAACAACAAATACAAAACCTAAACTTCATGACCAAGATGAAAATGTCCAAAACAATGCTTGCCGCCCTCTTGACGGCAATCTGCTGCACCCAAGTTGCGGCTCAGAGACCCAATTCGGCAGACGGCGGCTTCCGCAGAGAGAGTTTCCCCGAGGGTTCATACTCTCCCGTCACAAATATCAATCGCAGGTCTTATCCAAGGGTGCTGTCTGACAACAGCGTCATGTTTCGTGTGAATGCCCCACAAGCACAACGAGTGCAGATTGACTTAGGAGGAACCAAGTATGACATGAAGAAGTCTGATACAGGCGTCTGGACACTAACCACCCAGCCCCAAGTGCCAGGTTTCCATTACTATTCCCTCATTGTGGACGGTGTGTCCGTAGCTGACCCTGCCAGTCAAACATTCTACGGATGCAGCAGATGGTCGAGCGCCATAGAAATTCCAGAAGCAGGAATGGAAGACTTTGAGGTGCAGGATGTTCCTCATGGCGAGGTACGCACAGTTCACTATTATTCCCAGCCCGAGGGGACATGGCGACCTCTAATGGTCTACACCCCTGCCGGTTACAACGAGAGCAAGCAAGAGTATCCCGTTGTCTTTATTCAGCATGGAGGCGGCGAGGACCACCGCGGCTGGATGGAACAAGGACGTACGGCCCAAATCATGGACAATCTGATTGCAGCAGGCAAAGCTGTGCCTATGATTGTGGTCAGCGCCAACAGCAACGTGCAGTCACGCAATGGCGGCATGGGCGGCGGATACAGCTGGCAGGGCATGCAGGCTTTTCGCAATGAACTGATAGAAAACGTATTGCCATTCGTTGAAAAGAACTACCGTGTGAAGAAAGACCGCAAGAGCCGCGCCATGTGTGGCTTGTCAATGGGCGGTGGGCAGTCGTTCTACATTGGCTTGCGCACGCCTGAAGTATTCGCCAACGTAGGCGTTTTCTCCACAGGCATGTTCGGCGGTATTTCAGGCGCATCCAACTTCGATTTGGAGAAAGAAGTGCCTGGCATGATGACAGACACCAAGACATTCAACAAGCAGCTTGACGTATTCTTCTTGAGCTGCGGAGAACAAGACCCACGCATAGAATATACGCGCAACATTGTGAAGAAGATGCGCGACGGAGGCGTGAAGGTGCGTTTCAACTCCTATCCAGGCGACCACGAATGGCAGGTTTGGCGCAAATCGCTGCATGAATTTGCGCAGTACCTTTTCAAATGATAAGAAGGGATACAGCACGATATTTCCTAACGCCCTTGAAATCAGCGAAGAGCATCTCTGCCACAAGCATATTGCCCTACCTCTGTTTCCCTGCGCCTTGAACCTCTATTACGTTTTGCCCTGCACCTCAATTACGCCAAAGGGCATATCATAATAAATCGCAACTTTCGATTGATAAACCGAAAGTTGCGATTCATGAATTGGTACTTGCGGCTGATGAGCCGAAACTTGCAATTCACAAGGGAAACCCAACACAAAAGGTCGCCATTTCCAACTGCAAAGATACAAAATTTTTCACGCATTTGCAAGTCTTGCCATTCAAATCCCGCTATTTAAGCACCCTAATCCTCATATTTAACAAAGATAATCCGCCACACACTCCTTGTTTCACTTTTTTTTCGTACCTTTGTACGATTTTTAAGAGGGGATGAAAAGGTATTAAAATAAAAAAACTGATATATGGAGAATAGAAGCATTGTTTCAATTGCGGAATACGGGAAGGAAAAGATTCAGTATCTGCTGGACATGGCGGCAGAATTTGAAACACATCCCAACCGACAGCTGCTGAAGGGAAAAGTGGTGGCAACGCTATTTTTCGAGCCTAGCACACGAACACGCCTGTCGTTCGAAACGGCAGCGAACCGACTGGGAGCAAGAGTGATTGGATTTACCGACCCCAAGGCTACAAGTTCGTCAAAGGGAGAGACGCTGAAGGACACCATCAAGATGGTAAGCAATTATGCAGATGTCATTGTGATGCGCCACAGCCTTGAGGGAGCGGCGCTGTATGCAAGCGAGGTAACAGACGTGCCCATCATCAACGCGGGCGACGGCTCAAACCTGCACCCGTCACAGACAATGCTCGACCTCTATTCCATCTACAAGACCCAGGGGACGCTGGAGAACCTGAACATCTACATGGTGGGCGACCTGAAATATGGCCGCACGGTACACTCGCTGCTGATGTCAATGCGCAAGTACAACCCCACCTTCCATTTCATCGCGCCCAAAGAGCTGGAGATGCCAGAAGAGTATAAGCTCTATTGCAAGCAATACAATATCAAGTACATCGAGCAGCAGGACTTCACCGAGGACACGATTGCCGATGCAGACATCCTCTACATGACACGAGTGCAGAGAGAGCGCTTCACAGACTTGATGGAGTATGAACGCGTAAAGGACGCTTACATCCTGAAAGCCGACATGCTGGGCAAGTGCAAGGAAAACATGAAGATTCTGCACCCGCTGCCTCGCGTGAACGAAATCGAATACGACGTGGACGAATCAAAGCACGCCTACTATTTTGAGCAGGCACAAAACGGCTTGTATGCACGCGAAGCACTCATTTGCGATGTACTGGGCATCACGCTCGACCAAATAAAGAACGACAACACAATCATCGACTGATTATGGAAAAGCAACAGAAACTGGTAGCTGCGCTAGAAAATGGCTCAGTAATAGACCACATACCAACAGACAAACTTTTCGCCGTAGCACAGCTGCTGCAGCTGGAAATGTGTACGGAGCCCGTCCTCATTGGCAACAACCTCGAAAGCCAAGTGATGGGCAAAAAGGGCATCATCAAGATTGCTGGAAAGTTCTTCTCCGAGGCGGAAATCAGCAAGCTCGCCGTGCTTTGCCCCAACATCCGGCTAACAGTCATCCGCGACTATGAAGTAGTGGAGAAACGCGAAGTGACCCTGCCCGAGACGCTGACCAACATCGTCAAGTGCGCCAACCCCGTATGCATCACCAACAACGAGCCCATGAAGACGGTGTTCTACCGCAAGGATTCCGAAACGCTCAAGTGCAGATACTGCGGCAAAGAACAGAAACTGAAAGATATAAAACTAAAATAGCGGTTAGGCGGTTATAGGGCTGCAAGCGAAACGAAATCCAAGCCCATCCCCAAACCTTCCAAACAGCAAGATCTCAAAAGTATAACATAAATGAAATTTACAGAACGTGCAAAACTGAACCTCTCCGATGTGAACAAGGAGGTTCTCGAACAGTGGAAAGCAGAAAACACATTCCACAAGAGCATTGAGGAACGCGAAGGCTGTCCTCAATTCATCTTTTTTGAAGGTCCGCCATCAGCCAACGGACATCCAGGCATCCACCACGTGATGGGAAGAACCATCAAAGATACGTTCCTCAGATATAAAACCATGCAGGGATTCCAAGTAAAGCGCAAGGCTGGCTGGGACACGCACGGATTGCCTGTGGAGCTGTCTGTAGAGAAAGAAATGGGCATTACCAAAGAGGATATCGGCAAGAAAATCAGCGTAGACGACTACAACGACGCATGCCGCAAGAACGTGATGATGTACACCAACGAATGGGAAGAGCTGACTGACAAGATGGGATACTGGGTGGACATGGAGAATCCCTACATCACGTATGACAACAAATACATCGAGTCCCTCTGGTATCTGCTCAAGCAGCTATACAACAAGGGACTGCTATACAAGGGATACACCATCCAGCCCTACTCCCCAGCAGCAGGTACGGGACTTTCCTCTCACGAGCTGAACCAACCTGGTTGCTATCGCGACGTGAAGGACACAACGGTGACAGCACAGTTCAAGTTATTGGACAAGTTTGAGGCAATTGCACAGACAGAGAACCTTCCTGCCTACATCCTCGCCTGGACAACAACACCTTGGACTCTGCCTTCAAACACCGCCCTCTGCGTAGGTCCCAAGATTGACTATGTTGCCATCAAGAACAAGAATCCATACAGCGGAGAAGAAGCCATCTACATCTTGGCCGAATCACGCCTTGCCGCTTATTTCCAGGCAGAAAAAGACGACGAGGGCAATGAGAAGCCACTCGAAATCCTCTGGAAAGGCAAGGGCGCAGACCTCGTAGGGCTGCACTACCAACAGCTCATGCCATGGGTAAAGCCATGCGCTTTGGAAGACGGGAAGGTAGTAGTGAAAGAAGAGGAGGCTTTCCGTGTTATCCCAGGAGACTACGTTACAACCGAAGACGGTACCGGCATTGTGCACATCGCACCGACATTTGGTGCAGACGACGCAAAGGTGGCAAAGGACGCAGGCATCCCATCACTCTTCATCATCGACAAGGCTGGCGACACCCGTCCGATGGTTGACTTCACAGGCAAGTACTTTGTGAAGGAAGACATGAACGAAGAGTTTGCAAGCCTTTGTGTTCAAGAAAGTTATTGGAAGCATAGCGGAGACTTCGTCAAGAATGCTTATGCCCCCAAATACAATCAGGGAGGAAAGTATGACGAGAAGGCTGCCAGCAAGGATATGGACTTAAACGTAGTGCTGTGCCTTGAAATGAAAGAGGAAGGTTCCGCCTTCAAGATTGAAAAGCACGTACACAACTACCCTCATTGCTGGCGCACCGACAAGCCTGTGCTCTACTACCCGCTCGACTCTTGGTTTATCAAGTCAACAGCCAAGAAAGACCGCATGTTTGAGCTGAACAAGACCATCCAATGGAAGCCAGAGAGCACCGGTACAGGACGTTTCGGCAAGTGGCTGGAAAATCTGAATGACTGGAACCTCTCACGTTCACGCTACTGGGGCACCCCACTGCCTATCTGGCGCAACCGAGACACTCGGGAAGAATTGTGCATCGGCAGCGTGGAAGAGCTCTACAACGAGATTGAAAAGGCCGTAGCAGCAGGCGTGATGGCATCAAACCCACTGAAGGACAAGGGATTTGTGCCAGGAGAGATGAGCCAGAAGAACTACGACAAGATAGACCTGCATCGTCCTTATGTAGATGACATCAAGCTGGTTTCAGACAAAGGAAATGTTCTCACCAGAGAGCTCGACCTCATCGACGTATGGTTTGACTCAGGCGCCATGCCTTATGCCCAAGTGCATTATCCATTCGAGAATAAAGACATTATCGAAAAAGGACTCGCCTATCCGGCAGACTTCATCGCAGAAGGAGTAGACCAGACTCGCGGTTGGTTCTTCACCCTTCACGCCATTGCCACGATGGTATTTGACTCAGTAGCATACAAAGCCGTGATTTCCAACGGACTTGTACTCGACAAGAACGGCGTCAAGATGTCAAAGCGACTGGGCAACGTCATCAACCCGTTCGAGTGCATCGGCACCTACGGAGCAGATGCGGTAAGATGGTACATGATTACCAATTCCTCTCCATGGGACAACCTCTCCTTCGACCCAGAAGGCGTGAAGGAAGTGACGAGCCAGTTCTTCATCAAGCTCCAGCAAGCCTATTCCTTCTTCACCATGTATGCCAATGTGGATGGCTTCGAGTACAAAGAGGCCGACCTTGCCTACGAAGACCGACCAGACTTCGACCGCTGGCTTCTTTCCGAGCTGAACACGCTCGTCAAGAACGTGCAGACCTATCTGGAAGACTATGACCCAACTCCAGCAGGCCGCTTGATTCAGGCATTCGTCATCGACAACCTCTCCAACTGGTACATCCGTCTCAACAAGCCACGCTTCTGGGGCGGCGAAATGACAGCAGACAAGCTCTCTGCCTACCAGACGCTCTACACCTGCCTCGACACGCTGAGCCGACTCATTGCGCCAATCGCGCCTTTCTATGCCGACCAGCTTTTCCGCGACCTCAACGCAGCAACAGGCAAAGACTCAAGCCCAAGCGTGCATCTCGCCAAGTTCCCAACGTTCGACGAGGCCTACATAGACTCAGAACTAGAGGCAGCTATGGAAGCAGCCATGAAGGTAACATCCATGGGACTCTCCATCCGCAAAAAGGTGAAGATACCAGTAATCCAGGCACTCCAGTCCATTGCCATCCCCGACACAGATGCCGTATTCAGCGGACGCATCGAGCGCATGAAGGACATCATCACCAAAGAAGTGAACGTGAAGGAGTTGCAGCTGATGGACGGCGCCATGCTGGTGAAGAACGTGAAGTGCAACTTCCGCGTGATGGGCAAGAAATTTGGCAAGATGATGAAAGCCGTCAGCAATGCCGTAACAGCAATGACCCAAGCACAGATTGCCGAACTCGAAGCCAACGGACAAGTCACCCTGCAAGCCGAAGGCCAAGAGGCAGTGGTTGAACTGGCCGATGTCGACATCATGTCACAAGACATCCCAGGATGGAGCGTAGCCAACGAAGGCACGACTACCGTGGCACTCGACATCACAGTCACCCCAGCATTGAAGAACGAAGGCAATGCCCGCAAAGTCATCAAGCAGATTCAAGGCCTGCGCAAATCTCAAGGCTTCGAAATCACCGACCGCATCAAGGTTGTCATCAGCGAAACGCCTGAGACCAAGGCCGTGCTCGACTCTTTCAAGGAAAACATTGCTTCACAGGTACTTGCAAACTCTATCGAATTAGGCGCGCCAGCAGGTGAGCCCATCGATTTCGATGATTTCAAAGCCGTCATCAATGTCACGAAAGACTAAATCCATACTTTCCATCCTTCTATTCATGGCCGTTCTTGTCATTGACCAAATCATCAAGGTCAGTGTCAAGACGGGCATGTATTTAGGCGAGCGGATAGAGATAACCAGCTGGTTCAGCCTGCTGTTCGTCGAGAACAACGGCATGGCTTTCGGTTGGGAGCTATGGGGCGGCAAGCTCTTCCTCACCCTCTTCCGCATCATCGCCATCTTCGCCATCGGCTGGTTCATCACCCGAGAGATAAAGAGACAGCAGCCCATGGGCTACATCATCTGCCTCACCCTTGTCGCAGCAGGAGCAGCAGGCAACATCATCGACTGCCTCTTCTATGGAGTCATCTTCAACACCCCGCCCTATCCGCAAGTAGCAGAACTTCAGCCTTGGGGGTATGGATACGGAGAGTTCTTCTACGGCAAGGTTGTCGACATGTTCTACTTTCCACTCGTTGAATGGGACATGCCAGATTGGATGCCCTTCTATTCCGGGCAGCACTGCGTGTTCTTCTCTCCCGTCTTCAACTTTGCCGATGCAGCCATTTCGTGCGGCATCATCGCCCTGATACTTTTCTACAACAAAAAAATCTCACAGATTCACTTCAAAAGATAAGCCGCATGAAGCAAATGCTGCCTTTCATCCTTCTGACCGCAGTCCTCATCATCGGATGCGACAGCCGCCCTCAAGGAGTGCTGTCACGCTCGAAGATGGAGGATGTGCTGTATGACTATCATCTCGCACAGGGCATGATAGACCAGATGCCCACAGACGAAAGGATAGAAAGGGCGCAAGACTGCATCAACGCCGTCTATGCCAAGCACGGCATCACCGAGGCGCAGTTCGACAAATCCATAGCCCACTACAACCGCAAGACCAAAGACCTGCACCACATCTACCGCAATCTGAAAGACCGCTATTCGGCACTGAACGAAGAGCTCAAGCTAGTCAACGGCAACAACGACATGATGGCCGTCTTCGCCGCAGGCGGCGACACCACCAACCTCTGGAGCGCCTCCCCGCTCGTTGTCTTGCGCAACCAGTCGCTTCTCAACAAGGAAAGCTTCACCATCCATGCCGACACCACCTTCCGCCGCCACGACCAGTTCATCTTCACCGTCACCCCCATCTTCTTCAGAGAGACACCCGACAATTACGACATAGACCTCAGCATCGGCCTGAGCATCTATTACGCCAACGGGAAATATACAGGCACCACACGCGCTGTCAGAGAGAACCGCACCCAGCAGCTGACGCTGAAAGCCGAAGATGATGCCGACATTCAGAAAATCACAGGCTTCCTCTACTACAACGGCAAAAAAGGGACACGCAACATGTGCCTGGTCAATAACATATCCCTCGTGCGCATGCACGAAAAAACCGCCGAACCAGAAGCAGCCCCCCTTCCCGCCACAGATACTCTGCCAACAGACACCATCGGTGCAGATACCCTGTCAATCGACAGCATCGACACAGATACCCTGCCAGCCCATCGGCGCATGACGCCTGAAGAACTGCGTCAGCAGAACAAGTCCGGCAAACAAATAAGAATAGAGAAAGCCCCTTCTGTGCGTAAGCCCAATACGCTGGGGCCTCGACGAAAAGCAATTAAGAAATAGTGAGTGAGGGGTGAGTTTTGCAAGTTTTTGAGTTCTTAAGTTTGCAAGCGGTCATTCGGAAGGCACGAACTTAAAAAC
>JAUMXY010000013.1 GCA_030528885.1 Bacteroidales bacterium
ACCCCTTTTTCACCCCAATTCGGCCTCAAATCACCCAAAAATCACCCTCTTTTCACCCCATTTTAGCCTCAGGTTGTCTTTCCCTAAACCATTATCCCCCAAACCTCGATAGGAAAAATTGACATTTTGACAAAATTGACAATTGACAGAGACACTCCTTAATCTACACGAAATAATTAAGGGCTGATTCCCTTGCAGGAGTCAGCCCTCAATATTTGTATATTGGTTAAACCTTGAATCACATTATTTCAGTGGTGAAATAATATAAGTATAGGTGTAATCCTTGTAAGGCATCTGATATTCAGAACGTGGCCATGCGCCCCAAGAGTTTACACATCCCAGTCCCATTGAGCGAGCAGAAACGTGGAGGTCTGTAAATGGACGCTCGATGAGGTCGCCACTATGGAACTGTTTCTTTTCACGAGTTGGCTGAAGATCTTCAATTGTATAGTTCAATGCCTGGCATTCGAGTGGTTCTGTTCCTTCAAACTTGAGGCCCTTACCCTCTGCATTAGTGATTTCCCAATAGCGAACGCCTGTCTTTGTACCAGTTTCTTGTGGACGAACATATCCCCAGAATTGTTCTGCAACAGTTTGTTTCCATATGCCAATATTCTGACCAAATGCACGGTCTATATAATTCTCATGAGGTCCCTTTCCGTAGTACTCAATCTGAGAGAATTCCTTAGGCATCTGCATGTTCATGCCAAATCGCATCAGCTGTGGCTTTTCCTTTGCCTCTGGATTAACTGTGAGCGCCTGTGTCACAACAAGTTTACCTGCAGGTGTCATTGTATATGTCAGCTTCACAGATGCTTCAAGCTGTCGGATTTCATATTCTGCTGTTACAACATAATTCGCTCCATCCTGCTTGATGTCAAATGCCTTTCTTGAAAGACGCGGATTCTGCCATGCTGCAAGTCTGTTCTGCAAGCCTGCTCCAAAATCATTGTCTGTTGCTGCACGCCAGAACTCAGGAGTAAGCTGAGCATTGCCTGTCATCATAGGAACGCCGTCAACATCGATGTATGCAACATAGCCGGAATGCTTGTCGAAAGTAACTTTCACGCCATTTGCTGAAAGAACTGCATAAACAGCGCGATTGTCGAGTTCTACAGATGGAACAGCCTTTTCTGCTTCTGGCTGTGCTGTTACAGCTTCAACTGTTGGGAAAGCATAAGAAGTCACCTCAAACTGGTTGTGAGCAACTACATCGCCAGCCTTCTGAAGAGGAGTATCATAGCACAATCTGAAGTTTACATTCACAAGGATTTCCTTGCCCTTGTTGTCTGCATCAGCTACAGCTGCAGCAATGGCTTCAACACCTACATTTGTCTTGGCTTGAGGTTTGATATTAAGCTGTGCGATTGGAAGAGTTCCTTTGTTGATTGACTTTCCATCAACAAGAATCTCATAATCCATGAAGACATAATCCAATGGCGCGAAGAAGTTTTCGTTGTAGATTTCCACCTTGCCAGCCTTTGCATCGACAAGTGTCGCCCAGATGTTCTGGTAGCAATACTGAATCTCGTATGCATGAGGATTTGGCACACGGTCAGGATTGATGACGCCATTACAGTTGAAGTTGTTGTCTGAAGCAGGGAAGCGGCCATAGTCACCACCGTATGTCCAAATCTGCTTGCCTGTAATCTTGCTTGTTCCACGAAGACCCTGGTCGATGTAATCCCAGATGTATCCACCCTGATAGTTTGGATATTTGCGAATCAAATCCCAATATTCCTTGAAACCGCCAGCTGAGTTACCCATCGTGTGTGAGTACTCGCACTGGATGAGCGGCCGTTCGTTGCCTTCCTTGCAGTAGCGCTCGCAATGGCCATAGTCAGCATACATTGGGCAGTAGATGTCTGTCTTTCCCCAGTTGCCTGCCTGCTCATACTGACAAGGGCGAGATGGGTCATACGCCTTTACAAAGTCATAAGAATCCTCGAAATTCTTACCGTAGCCAGCTTCGTTGCCAAGTGACCAAACGATGATTGAAGGATGGTTCTTATATACATATATATTATGACGCTGGCGCTCGATGTGCATGTCGTGGAAGCGTGGGTCCTTGCTCAAAGAACGCTCTCCATATCCCATACCGTGGCTCTCGATGTTTGCCTCTGCTGTCATGTAGATACCATAAATGTCGCAAAGTTCGTAGAAACGTGGGTCGTCCGGATAGTGACAAGTACGAACAGCATTGACGTTGAGCTGCTTCATCACCTGAATATCCTGAATCATGCGCTCTACAGATACAACATAGCCACCATCTGGGTCAATCTCATGGCGATTCACACCCTTGATGAGAACAGGTTGACCATTCACGAGCAATTGCTGGTTCTTGATTTCCACTTTACGGAAACCTACTCGCAGAGGGATGCACTCAATCAGTTTGTCGTTATCAGCGTTAAATCCTTCAGAAAGAGAGATGTAGAGATTGTAAAGGTTAGGAGTTTCTGCTGTCCATTTCTTAGGGCTGTCAACTTCAAAGTTCAGTTCCATATAGTCCTTTTCAAGTGGAGACTTGCGAGATTCTTCCACACGACCTTCGCTGTCCTTCAGCACAACCTCAAGATACTTCCCTTTTGCATTTGCAGTTGTCACCTTCACATTCAGCTTTCCGTCTTTGTAGTTGTTCACAAGATCAGGGGTGATGAACACATCCTCGATATGCGCCTGTGGACGTGCATAGAGGTAGCATTCGCGTGCAATACCGCAAAGGCGCCAGAAGTCTTGGTCTTCGTTCCAACTTCCGTCACACCAGCGCATGATTTGCATAGCAATCAGGTTCTCCTTGCCTGGTGTGACAAACTTGGTGATGTCGAACTCGGCTGCAACCTTGCTGTCCTCTGAATAGCCCACATACTTGCCGTTCACATAAACTGTAATATTAGACGTTGCAGAACCGATATGCATATATATCTTATCGCCCTTCCAGTCAGCAGGAATAGTGAATGTGCGACGATAAGAACCCACGTGGTTGTTCTTGTCCTGCACAGCAGGAGGGTCGATCACCCAGTCAGAGCGCCATGCATACTGGTTATTCACATAGATGGCATCGCCATAGCCATTCATTTCCCAGATGCCAGGCACAGGCATAGAACCCCAGTTGGAGTCATCATAATTCAGCGCAAAGAAATTTGCAGGGCGCTCATTGGCATTCTCCACCCAGTTGAATTTCCACTTGCCTTCGATAGATAGATAGCGAGAAGACCTCGCCTTAGGATTGTCCTGAGGTGCCTGAGATTTCTCAGCAAGTTCCTTGCTTTCATAAGCAAAGAAATTTGCCGCATCCATCTTGCGATTAATCTCGTTTACGGCAGGGTCGCACCACACAGGAGTTTTCTGCGCCTGTGCAGTCATTGAACCTAATGCCAAAACGGACATAATTAAATGTTTAATTTTCATAAGCTAAAATTTGTTTTTATAAAGTTTTGGTATAGTTATTTCAAATTAGAATATTCCTCTTTATTTCCTCACACACTTCCCTCGCCCATATCACATCATTCCCCACCTGTATGCGCATCATCCGTTCTCCTTCCCCCTTTGCATTTATAACCACTTGATAGGCATTTGCAACATACGGAACAGCAGCATTATTGAAAGTTACATCGATGACATTTTTCTTGTCCACACACATGCCGTCATACACAAGAAAGCCCTCGTTGTCCAATCCTCCTGCATCATAAATCAGCACAACGCCAGCAGGTTCATTCCCTCTCGAAGCATCCACTACCACAACGACGTCCGGATTGCCGTATCTATCCAGCACCTCTTTCCAAATCCCCTCTTGTTCGTTGATTTCTGCTGACGAATCGCGTTCAGCAACATCTCCCACAGGCGAAGCGGACAAGACAGACGCTGCTGAGAGAATGGCTTTTTTCATATCCATATTCAAGGTCAAATAGATATTATTAGTTAGATTTCTTCGTGTACAAAGATAGCACAAAATTAAAGACGACACAAAAAAAATCCTTCTTTTTGTTTTTTTTGTTCTTTTAAGGCTACTTTTTCTTTTCAAATCAGCCAGCAATCGCTACGCAATGCCACGTCGAGCCAACAAACAAAGCCTCCTCGATAGCGTATGCCGCCCACCACATAAGTGATGAGCCCTTCATCACAATTACGTCAGCGAGCGCATCGTAATTACGTCACACCCTTCATCGCAATCACGTCAGCGAGCGCATCAGAGACGAACCAAACCCTGAGGCAACCGAAGGATTTTCGACCGAGAATTGCTTAGGCTATGATGCAGAGTGAGCAGAACCTCCGCCACAAGCACGGCAGATAAGAAGTTTTTTACTTTTTTACTTTTTTCCTTTATACTTTTTTCTTATATAAATAAAAATGCGTATCTTTGTGTGTTTTTACACGCAGGTGCGTGCATCTGCACACATTTTCAACGTGCAACACTATCAACAACTTTAATTAATATTTTATGGCTAACATGAAAGAAAAGCTCTTTTCGGAGTTTCAAGCGCCCACCACTCAAGAGTGGCTGGACAAAATCCAAGTGGATTTGAAAGGCGCCGACTTCCAGAAGAGAATGGTCTGGAAGACCAATGAAGGCTTTGACGTACAGCCTTTCTATCGCCGCGAGGACCTCGCTGACCTCAAGGCTGTGAATTCTCTCCCTGGA
Organism: Bacteroidales bacterium; assembly: GCA_030528885.1. Classification (GTDB taxonomy): domain Bacteria; phylum Bacteroidota; class Bacteroidia; order Bacteroidales; family Bacteroidaceae; genus Minthosoma. Next base: position 4,640 of record JAUMXY010000013.1, read on the forward strand.
GAATTTCCTTTTGTACGCGGCAACAAGAAAGACAACAACCTTTGGTTCGTCCGTCAGGAAATCAACGTTGAATGTCCAAAGGCAGCCAACGAGAAGGCGCTCGACATTCTGAACAAGGGCGTTGACTCAATCGGCTTCAAGGTTCCAGGAAAGAACATCAGCAAGGAATTCATCGCAGAGCTGCTGAACGGCATCATGCCACAGTATGTCGAGCTGAACTTCAAGACTTGCCAGCGCCACAGCGTTGAATTGGCAAAGATTCTCGTTGAGTACTTCAAGGAAAAGAACTATCCATTGGCAGACCTCAAAGGCTCCATCAACTTCGACCCAATTTCAAAGATTCTCTGCAAGGGAAGCGACACGTCTGCACTCGTGGCAGAAGGAAAGACGCTCATCGAAGCGCTTGCAGAACTTCCTGGATACAAGTGCATCTGCGTCAACTCTGTATCACTCAACAACGCAGGCGCATACATATACCAAGAACTCGGCTATGCGCTGGCTTGGGGTGCTGAGTACCTGAACATGCTGACAGAAGCAGGTGTTGAGGCAACAGAAGCAGCAAAACGCATCAAGTTCAACATGGGCGTTTCCGACAACTACTTCATGGAGATTGCAAAATTCCGTGCCGCACGCATGCTCTGGGCACAGATTGTAAAGCAGTACGAGCCTAAGTGCGACTGCGCTTGCAAGATGCATGTATGCGCCATTACATCTGAATACAACCAGACAATCTTCGACTCATACGTAAATCTGCTCCGTTCACAGACAGAAGCAATGTCTGCAGCTATCGCAAACGTTGACTCTATCATTGTCACTCCATTCGACAAGCCATACGAGACTCCAACAGACTTTGCAGAGCGCATCGCACGCAACCAGCAGCTGCTCCTCAAGGAAGAGGCACACTTCGACAAGCTCGTCGACGTAGCAGGCGGCTCATACACAATCGAGCATCTGACAGACGCCATCGCAAAGGAAGGCTGGAAGCTGTTCCTCGCTGTTGAAAACGCAGGCGGTTTCCTCGCAGAAGTACTCAACGGAAACATACAGAACGCTGTCAACGCTTCTAACGACAAGCGCCATGCTGACGCAGCTAAGCGCAAGGAGTTCATCCTCGGCACAAACCAGTTCCCTAACTTCACAGAGGTTTCAGAGGGCAAGGAACCTGTTCAGTGTACTTGCTCTTGTGGCACAACAGGCGACATCGCAACACTCAACAAGGCACGCCTTGCTTCAGAGTTCGAGTCACTCCGCCTCTCTACTGAGAAAGCAGCAAAGCAACCTGTAGCATTCATGCTCACCATCGGCAACCTCGCCATGCGTCAAGCACGTGCTCAGTTCTCATGCAACTTCCTCGCTGCAGCAGGTTACAAAGTCATCGACAACCTTGGATTCAAAACAGTAGAAGAAGGTGTGGACGCAGCTCTCGCAGCAAATGCAGACATCGTTGTCATCTGCTCTTCAGACGACGAGTACGCAGAATACGCAATCCCAGCATTCAAGTACCTGAACGGCCGCGCTATGTACGTAGTAGCAGGCGCTCCAGCATGCGCAGAAGACCTCAAGGCTGCAGGCATCGAGAACTTCATCAACGTTAAGTCAAACCAGCTCAGCACTCTCAAAGAGTACAATGCTAAACTCGGTATCTGATTATGGCAAGAAAAGATTTTAACAACATAGACATTTACGCTGGCATTCAAGAGAAGAACGGCCAGCAGTGGCAGAAAGAGAATGGCATTTCCGCAAACTGGAGAACTCCTGAGCAGATAGACATTCAGCCTGTTTATACAAAAGAAGACCTTGAAGGAATGGAGCACCTCGACTTTGCAGCAGGTATCCCTCCATATCTCCGTGGTCCTTATTCAATGATGTACCCATTCCGTCCTTGGACAATTCGTCAGTACGCAGGTTTCTCTACAGCAGAGGAGTCTAACGCGTTCTATCGCCGCAACCTGGCATCTGGACAGAAGGGACTCTCCGTCGCATTCGACCTTCCGACTCATCGCGGATACGACCCAGACAACGAACGCGTAGTAGGCGATGTCGGCAAGGCAGGTGTATCTATCTGTTCTCTCGAGAACATGAAGACTCTCTTCGCAGGCATTCCATTGAACAAAATGTCTGTATCCATGACAATGAACGGAGGCGTTCTCCCAATCCTTGCATTCTACATCAATGCAGGTCTTGAGCAGGGAGCACAGCTCGAAGAGATGGCCGGTACAATCCAGAACGACATTCTCAAAGAATTCATGGTGCGTAACACATACATCTACCCACCAGCATTCTCTATGAAGATTATCGCTGACATCTTCGAGTTCACTTCACAGAAGATGCCTAAGTTCAACTCCATCTCCATCTCAGGTTACCACATGCAGGAAGCAGGTGCAACAGCAGACATCGAGCTGGCTTACACACTTGCCGATGGTATGGACTATCTGCGCACAGGTGTAGATGCAGGTATTGACGTTGACGCATTCGCTCCACGCCTCTCATTCTTCTGGGCAATCGGCATGAACCACTTCATGGAAATCGCCAAGATGCGCGCCGGCCGTCTGCTGTGGGCAAAGATAGTAAAGAGCTTTGGCGCAAAGAATCCAAAGTCACTTGCACTCCGTACTCACTCACAGACATCAGGATGGTCTCTCACAGAGCAAGACCCATTCAATAACGTTGGTCGTACATGTATCGAAGCAATGGCAGCCGTACTGGGTCACACTCAGTCACTCCATACCAACGCTCTCGACGAGGCTATCGCTCTGCCAACAGACTTCTCTGCCCGCATCGCCCGCAACACTCAGATTTACATCCAGAATGAGACAAAGGTTTGCAAGCAGATTGACCCATGGGCAGGTTCTTACTACGTTGAGACACTCACCAACGAACTCGTGCAGAAAGCATGGGAGCACATTCAGGAAATCGAGAAGCTCGGCGGTATGGCAAAAGCCATCGAGACAGGTCTGCCAAAGATGAGAATCGAAGAAGCCGCTGCCCGCACTCAAGCTCGCATCGACTCCGGCACTCAGACAATCGTCGGCACAAACAAATATCGTCTCGACCACGAAGATCCACTTGACATCCTTGAAATCGACAACACAGCAGTTCGCCTCCAGCAGGAAGCTGCGCTCAAGGAACTCAAGGCAAACCGTGACGAGGCTGCCTGCAAGGCTGCGCTTGCTGAAATCACCAAGTGCGTTCAAGAATTCCAAGACGGAAAGAAGAGCGAAAACAACCTGCTCGACCTCGCAGTCAAGGCTGCAGGCTTGCGTTGTACACTTGGAGAAATCTCTGACGCATGCGAAGCAGTTGTAGGTCGTTACAAAGCAATCATCAGAACAATTAGCAACGTGTACAGTTCAGAATCCAAGAGCGACAAGGCCTTCGAAGAGGCTTGCGCTGCAACTGAGAAATTTGCTCAGGCAAACGGCCGCCGCCCACGCATCATGATAGCAAAGATGGGACAGGACGGACACGACCGTGGTGCTAAAGTATGTGCAACTGGTTATGCTGACTGCGGCATGGACGTGGACATGGGCCCACTCTTCCAAACTCCAGCAGAAGCTGCTCGCCAGGCTGTTGAGAACGACGTTGACGTGCTCGGCGTTTCTTCTCTCGCAGCAGGACACAAGACGCTCATTCCACAAGTAATCGAAGAGCTGAAGAAACTCGGCCGCGAGGACATCCTCATCACAGCCGGCGGTGTCATCCCAGCACAAGACTACGACTTCCTCTACAAAGCAGGTGTTGCAGCAATCTTCGGCCCTGGTACTTCCGTAGCTTACTCATGCCGCGAGGTCATGAAGATTCTCAACGAAGAATAAAGCTTACACATTATTTATAGATAAGGGGCTGCACATAACGCAGCCCCTTATTCTTTATTTACCCTCTTGTTTTGGCCACAATCATAGCATTTGAAATGCTATATCCCAAAAGCGTACCCCTCGGGTCCGCCATGGCGGACCCGAGGGGTACGGTATATCGGACCCGAGGGGTACACTTTAGAAAACCGAAAAGACGCACCATCCAAACGACTCTATATTATCACAGTCCACATCAGCATAGCATAGTGCCCCGCATCGACGAAACGATGCGGGGCACTATGCTGTAATAAGGTATGCCAACATCCACTAACAGGGTGCTGGCAGGTTTCTCATCAGAAACCATAAGAAAGTCCAAGCTTGAAGTATTCCTTAAACTGAAAATATCCGAGCGTACTATCATAATACCGCTTGTTGCGGTTATCATCAAAACGCCAGATGGTATATACATCGCATGAAATATACTTGTTAAATTGAAAAGAAAAGGTATTCTCAAATTCCGATTCAACATACTCGTGAGTCGTAAAGAAATAGAAGCGAGACTTCCACGTGAGATTTTTCACAATAGTCATTTTGGTATTAACTTCCACTCTAGAACCAAAGTCTTGCTGGAAATCTTTACCTCTCATATTATAGGAGTTATGAATCGTTTCTTCCTTGTCTCCTATGTAACGAACCTTATAAGTGAGTGGCAGAATGGCTGCAGAGAACGTGTTGCCATTCTTCAAAGATGGCTTAAAGTCCACACCAAGAGAAACAAACACGTCAAGAGGCGCTAAGAAATTAGAAAATGTACGACGGTCATTGCTTCTATAACTCGGCAAAAACTGAGTGGTTGCCTCAGTTGACAAAGCGTAGTTCCAATTCTTAATTGCCCGAATACCTAACTTTGAGAAAAGACGGATTTTATCATTGTTGGTCAAGTAGCGGTGGATTGAATCCGATGAAGCCGTAACGAAGCCAAGTCGCATGTCCAATGTGTTTTCCCATTGTATGCCTTTTTGATTGTCATATCTTGCCTCAAGCACCAACTGGGTGAAAAGGTCAACATTGTTATTGCCTCCCCTCCACCATTTCTCGGATACATAGTTTTGCAGAAACTGGAACTTGAATTGTCCTTTGGTCGTCCAGAAATTTGGCTTTTCAATTTGCAGCTCCACTTCTACATCATCTACAATTTCCGCCACATCTTTTATTTCTTCCGCCTTCTTATAAATCGCTTCTAAATCTTCAGGCTTTGCATTTGCTACAGGCTCCGACGAAACCAGCACTTCTGACTCTATCTGCGAATCAGAGTATCGAAACGCTGTTGGAGCTCCCACATAGGCATTCACCAAAGCCTTATCGATTAAAGTGTTGATGGAATTACGCTCGTCCATAGCCCTAGAAGCCACCTCCTTCGCTCCCTCTGTCGGCAACTCGTAATCCAGCTCGAAGTTTTTCTTCAGCGCTGAACTATAATAGACACCAGGGCCAAGCAATTTGAACATGTACGGCGATACCACCACATCAACAGAATCCTGCATCATTTTTTTCTCTATGCCCCTCCCCTGCAAAAGTTCTTTCTTGTAACGCTCTACAATAGCCGCAGCCTTTTGATTATACGACGACAAGTCGCTTGAATGCTGCGCTTTGGAAGGCGAACCGCAAACACAAAGAGCTGTCAATAAAACACCATATAATATATGTCTGTCCATATCCTCTTTAACTATTTTTTTGCAAATTTAGGGGTTTTTACCGATTATTCATAACAATAAAGAAATTTTCACGGATAAAAATTTCCAGTTTTCAAGAAAAAGAACTAAATTTGCACTCCGAATGAGTGTATGGCATACATTCATCCTAACCAAAGAAACAATAAACTAAATTATAAACAACTAAATTTTCAACGATTATGCCAAACGGTAAAAAGAAGAAAAGACACAAGATCTCTACTCACAAGCGTAAGAAGAGACTGAGAAAGAATCGTCATAAGAGCAAGTAAAGTTGAGAAACTTTTTTATGCCTTATGAGCGGCAGAACAAAGAGCATACCCTACAGATGAGAGTCCCTGCTAAAGGGTGCACAGGACGGTATGCTCTTTTTCTGTACAAACATAACAACATAATAAAAGGTAAGCAAGAATGACCAGCGAACTTATCATCGATGCTCAGCCTAAAGAAGTAACCATCGCCTTGCTTGAAGACCAAAAACTCGTTGAGTTTCAAAAAGAAGGACATGAAAGTAAATACTCTGTAGGCAACATCTACGCCGGGAAAGTAAAAAAGATTATGCCGGCACTCAATGCATGTTTCGTCGATGTGGGTCATGAACGCGAAGCATTTCTGCACTACCAAGATTTAGGCAAACAATTTCTCTCGTTAGAGAAGTATGTGAAGCAGGTCGCGAGCGACAGGAGAAAGCTCGCACCAATGGAAAAGGCGACGAACAAGACAGCACTGGAGAAAATCGGAAGCATTCAGGACGTACTTGAATTAGGACAAGAAGTGATGGTACAAGTAACCAAAGAGCCCATCAACACCAAAGGTCCTAGGCTTACAGGAGAAATTTCCTTCGCTGGAAGATTTCTGGTATTGATACCCTTCGCGGAGAAAGTCAACGTAAGCACCAAAATCAAGTCAAAAGAAGAACGCACGCGACTGAAACAGCTCATCCAGAGCATAAAACCAAGAAACTTCGGAGTCATTGTCAGAACTGTTGCAGAAGGAAAAAAGGCTGCAGAACTGAACAAAGAGCTTAGCTTGCTGGTTGATTCATGGAACGCCTGCATAACGAAGGTTCAAAAAGCTACAAGTCTGCCAGTACTTGCACACGAAGAAACTGGCCGCACAGTCTCTATGCTGCGCGACTTGTTCAATCCTTCATACGAAAGCATTCACGTCAACAGTGAAGAAGTTTTCAACGAAGTGAAAAAATACGTCAGCCTTATTGCCCCCGAAAGAGAGTCTATCGTTAAACTCTACAAAGGGAACGTTCCAATTTTCGACAACTTCGGAGTGACGAAGCAAATCAAATCGGGACTTGGACGAACAGTAAGCTTCAAGCATGGTGCATACCTCATCATCGAACACACTGAAGCGCTTCATGTAGTCGACGTCAATTCGGGAAACCGCAATCGTGGAGTCGACAATCAGGAGGAGAACGCCTTTGCTGTCAATATGGGTGCAGCAGAAGAATTAGCACGACAACTCCGTCTGCGCGATATGGGAGGTATCATTGTAATCGACTTCATCGACATGAACAGCGCCGAACACAACCAAAAGCTCTACGAGCATATGACGTTGTTGATGAAGAGCGACAGAGCAAAACACAACATCCTGCCACTCAGTAAGTTTGGACTCATGCAAATAACCCGACAGCGAGTGCGACCAGCAATGGATGTACATGTTGAAGAAGTTTGTCCAACATGCTTTGGCAAAGGCACAATTAAATCGTCCATCTTATTCACAGACTCTCTCGAAAATAAAATTGATTATATTGTCAACAATCTTGGACACAAGAAAGTAAAGCTCTATGTCAATCCATACGTAGAAGCCTTTATCACCAAAGGTTTGATAAGCCTTTATCTAAAATGGCAAATGAAGTATGGACTAGGCATTAAGGTTTATGCAAGTCAAGAACTTGGTTTCTTACAATACAAGTTTATCGACCGAAAAGGCAACGAGATAAACATGACGGAAGAAATTGAAACCAAATAAAAGCATAAGACAGTATTAGAGCATTTCGTTTTCGTGAACACAAATCAAAAAGAGGAGGGTGTGTCAAAACAGTCACATCCTCTTTTTTGTTTATATATCCAGTTGGGGAGTTCATTGTGTTACGCAGTTAATTTTCCTTTTTCGTTTTGCATACTGCGCACTTATTCGTAACTTTGCAATTCATTATACTTACTATTGGAATGCGTAAACTTTTGTATATTTCTTTGTGGGCGATAGCTTGCGGGCTTGTCGGCTCTTGCAATGGCACGGAGGGGGATGCTGCGGCTGATGACTCTACGGCACTGAGGGTGGGCGTGCTGCCTACCATGGAGTGCCTGCCTTTCTATTATGCTGACTCGATGGGTGTGTTTGACTCTGTGGGGCTTGATGTGACGCTTATCACGTTTGAGGCGGCAATGGATGCAGACACGGCTTTTGCAAATGGGCTTGTGGACGGAGTGGCGACGGACTTGGTAAAGGCGTGTGTGTGGAACGGACAAGGTGACTCTGTGCGCGTGGCAGTGGGGGCTGACTTGCAGCTATGGCTTATGGCTTCACCTGGCGTGGAGCTGAGGGGGACTGATGCGCTGAAGGAGAAGATTGTGGGCATTACGCGCCACTCGGCTGTAGATTTCTTTGCAGACAAGGTGCTAGAGATGGAGAAGCTGGAGAGCCTGGATTTGAACAAGCCACAAATCAACAATCTGTGGACTCGCATGCAGATGGTGCTACAGAAGCAGTATGACGGTGCGGTGCTGCCTGAGCCGTATGCCATGTGGGCGACGGCTAAGGGGGCTGAGCGCCTGTGGAGCATAGAGGAGCTGGGGGTGAAGGGCATGATGTGTGTGGTATTTGGCGACTCTGTGTATAGGGCGCGAGAGGTGGAGATGGAGAAGCTGAGGATGGCGTATGGCATGGCGGCAGAGGCGCTGAATGCTGACACCACGGAGGATAAGCTTGCGTTTCTGCCCTTGCAGCAGATGAGCGTGCCTGACAGCTTATATCGAGATGTTGTTTTCAAGCCAAGCGTCATGACGAGTGATTCGATGATGCAGATGGTAAGAGAATGGGCGCAAGGGCGTGGCTTAATTGAATGAGGACATGGATTACCATCAGATAATAACGCAATTGAGGAGCTTCAATCTGGCTGAGACTTTTCCTGAAATCAGGAGAAAGGCTGAGCAGATTGGGAACTGGAGTTTGACAGAGGATGTTGAGCGGCAATGGACAACATATCAGCAGATGCTCCAGTTTATGCTGCAGGGGATGAACGACACGCAGAGTGAACAAATCAGGCGAAGCATCTGCCAGCAGTTGGAGATTGCAGTGGGGCGCATGGAGAGGATGGAGCGCATGGCGAAGAGCCCTACGGACAAATACACGTGTGCCAGAAAGAGCCTGAACAACATTCCTTCATTTGAGAGTGTCGTGAGCGGAATGGAGAAGGTATCAGCTGAAATGGCGCAGACGAGAGGTGATGGGCTGTTAAGAGATTCGGTGAGGCAATATCAGATGGAACGTCTGGAGGAGGCGCATGAGAGTGCAATGGTAAACTTGTTTAACTGGACATGGACCAGCGAGTTGTGGCAGAACACGGATGTAGCTCTGGCAAATCAACTGATTCTTTCAGATTGTGTCAGCAGTGCCGACAAGGCTGTGTTTATCAGTGCTGTGACACTATCGCTTTTGGAGTTTTCCGACCCAGCAAAGCTGCTCTTCCTGCTTGACTGCTACCTCATGGGCGACGTTCTAGTGGCGCAACGCTCGTTGACGGGATTTATCGCGGTGTTTCATCTTAACTTCAACGACTACAAGACGTGCGAGGAATTGAGAAACAGACTTCAGATCTATCGTGATGATCCCAATTTCGTGCACGATATCTATTCGACCATGATGCAGCTGCAGATGAGCTGTACGACAGAGAGTGTGAGTTCAAAGATTCGCAACGACATTATGCCGGCATTCATGCAGGGATTGGCGATGAAGAAGAAAGGGAAAGGGAGCCTGGATGCGAACGAGCTGATGAAGAATGGAGAAAACCCTGAATGGATGGCTGACGAGAAGGTGAACAAGAAGATACATGAGATGACAGAAATGCAGCTGGAGGGGGCAGACGTGTACTATGCTTCGTTCGTGACGCTCAAGGGCTTCTCGTTTTTCAGCCAGATGCCGCATTGGTTCTACCCTTTCTCGCAAGAGAACTCACTTGTGCCTGAACTGAAAAAGATGCTGAGCGGAAAGATTGGGAATTTAATCAAGGTGATGCTAAGCGGAAGCCCCTTCTGCGACAGCGACAGATATTCGTTCTGCTTTACCCTCGCCAACGTCGGGCAAATAGGCGAATCTGTGCTTGAACAGCAAGTGAGCAGCCAAATACCAGAAGGAATGGATATCGAGGATTTTGCGAAGAAAGAACAAGTCAGCAAGAAGGACCGCCGCAGGCATTACATATTCGACTTGTACAGGTTTTTCAATGCATACCCCTACAAGATGCAATTCGCAAACCCGTTTGACAGGATAAAGGAGAATCCCATCACACCTTTCAGCAACGAGTGGCTGAAGGAATTGCTGCTGGAGCATCAGGAGGAGATGGAGCAATATGCTGATTTTCTGATGAGGAAAGAATTCTACCAGCCAGCTCTCCAGTTGTTTGACGCCATCGTCACCAACGAATTTGACCCTGCCATGGCCGATATGTGGCAGAAAAAAGGATTCTGCCACCAGAAGCTGAACAACAGCCGTGCTGCCATCCATGCCTATACGGTGGCAGACAGCATCAAGCCTAACTCGAAGTGGACGCTTAGCCATCTGGCCTCGCTATGCATGATGATGGGCAAGATGGAGGAAGCAGCCTCCTACTACAAAAATCTACTCGAAATAAGCCCTGACAACGGCAAGTACCTGCTTCATGCGGCTCAGGCGCTGATGAATTGCGATCGGCATGACGAGGCCACGCCGCTACTCTACAAAGCTGCCTATCTCGACGAAAGTTCGATACCCTTACAGCTGCAGCTGGCATGGTGTCTCATGGTGGAGGGCAAGACGGACGAGGCGATGAAGTACGTCATGAAAGTGCTTTCGGGCGAGAGCGACAATGAAAGCGCAAATATCCTGTTCTCGATTGCGCTCATGATGGAGGGCAAAATGCAGGAGGGTTACCACACGTTGCTGCCGATGGCCAGCAAGCACGTCATCAGCGAATTGCGCCAAAAGCTGGAGATTCTCTGCAAACATAAGCGCACCGATAATATGACGGCTACTTTATTTACGGATGCCTTGAGCTTACAGATGAACGGATATGCAGAATAGCACATTATATCTACAGCGACTGAGTGAGCTGCTCAAGATGGAGTATGAAGCAGAAAAGGAAGAATTTCGCGTTCAGACGGAGTCGATGGGCATCAAGCGGAAAATCCATCGAGGCGTATGCTGGCATCCTGTGAAGATTGAACGCAGCTACTACAACTCCTTGAACCAGTTTGTAGTGGAAATAACAAGGCATACCGACGAGGAGGACATAGAGCATCATTTTGAGCATGGAAAACCTGTCCAGTTCTTCTCTCTCAAGTCGTCACAAGCGACCAGAGAAACAATGGGGAAGAACGACATCAGCTACTATACTTTCTCTTCGTCTGTTTCTTATGTAGATGGCGAGCGAATGGTGGTTACACTACCCTCTTCACAGGCACTGGTAGATTTGCAAAGTGCTGACAGTTTGGGCGTTCAGCTATACTTTGACGAAACTTCTTACAAGACGATGTTTCATGCGCTAAATGATGCCATTAACGCTAAGAATAACCGCCTTGCCGAACTGAAAGATGTGTTTGCGGGACAGCAGAAGCTTCAGAAGCGAACTTTCAGTCCCATACAGTATCCGTGGCTGAACAAGACACAGGAGAACGCTGTGAACGAGGTGCTATGGGCTAAAGATGTAGCTGTGGTGCATGGGCCTCCTGGGACGGGAAAAACGACCACGCTGGTCGAAGCCATCTATGAGACGCTACATCGAGAGACTCAGGTGCTCGTGTGCGCACAGAGCAATATGGCGGTGGACTGGATTAGCGAGAAGCTGGTCGATCACGGCATTCCCGTCTTGCGCATAGGAAATCCGTCGAGGGTGAATGACAAGATGCTCTCTTTCACTTACGAACGCAAATTCGAAAGCCATCCCGACTATCCTGAACTTTGGAGCATCAGAAAGACAATCAGACAAATAAAAGAGAACAAGAAGCGAGGCGACAACATACATCAGAAAATCGCAAGGCTGCGGGACAGGGCCAGCGAAATTGAAATCTCCATTACAGCTCAGCTGTTTGACGAAGCGCGTGTAATTGCCTGCACGCTAGTGGGATCGGCCAACAAGATTCTTGTGCGTCAGAAGTTCTCCACCCTCTTCATAGACGAAGCTGCACAAGCGCTTGAACCAGCATGCTGGATTGCTATCAGGCGAGCGTCGCGTGTCGTCTTGGCTGGCGACCACCAGCAGCTGCCCCCTACAATCAAATGCTACCCTGCCATGAAGCAAGGGCTTGGGAAAACGCTGATGGAGCGCATCGTAGAGAATCAGCCTGAGGCTGTCTCGCTGCTCAAGGTACAATACAGAATGAATGATGCTATCATGAGATTCTCTTCCGACTGGTTCTACCACGGCAGTGTCGAATCTGACGCAAGCGTCAAACATCGCTCAGTGCTCGACTGGGAGCACCCTATCACATGGATTGACGGAAACGAGTTGAAGAATCAAGCAAATAACGAAATGGATGGAAGAGAGGAAGGTGCGGAAAAGATTGAGATTGACTTCAAGGAAGAGTTTATTGGCGACAATCACGGACGCATCAACAAGGCGGAGGCTGAACTGGTGCTTTTAACACTAAAGGAATACATCGCCAAAATTGGGAAAGAACGCTTTCTTGCTGAACGTTTGGATGTGGGCATCATTTCACCTTACAAGGTTCAGACACAATACCTGCGGCAGCAGATTCGCAAACGAGAGGAATTCCGTGCTTACCGCCATGCTATCAGCATCAATACGGTAGACGGATTTCAGGGACAAGAACGTGACATCATCATGATCAGCCTTGTCAGAAGCAACAGCAAAGGAGAAATCGGCTTTTTGTCTGACTTGAGGCGCATGAATGTTGCGATGACCCGAGCACGCATGAAACTTATTATCTTTGGCGACAAGGAAACGTTGCAGCATCATTCCTTTTATAAAGAACTCATCAGCTATGTGGAAAAAATACAGTCGTAAACGCAACGAGTTCATGACGGGCTGTCTATAGACCGCGTTGAGGTTAGACTTGACTACGCATAGGCATGAAAACGATGAGAGAATAAGACTGCAATAAGGGTTGACGAATACTTTCAATTGTGTTTTTCTTCTGTTTTCCACTGCAAAGATACAACATTTTTTCACCAAACCCATCACCTTTTTCTAATCGATTCAGTTTGAGCGCGATGCAAATCATCTCTTCTTCCTGATGACTCAAAATGCTTATTGCCGCCCAAATCGTACCCCTCGGGTCCGATGCACCGTACCCCTCGGGTCCACTATGGCGGACCCGAGGGGTACGGTATATTAAGGCATGTCTTTTGGGGTATCTCGTTTGTAAAGTTTTTTTGAAGCACCTCTCCGCTTCAGTCAAAATATTCTGTATGGAAATTGATGTCAGAACATCACTGGAAGTCACGTTTTCTTAATGAAACAACTTCTCATCTCACTTTCAGCAAATCGCCAGCTATTGGGAGATAACTGTCATCCTTGAAATTCATCTTATAGAGATTCTCCAGACGTATGCCATAATATTGAGCGATGCCATACATGGATTCTCCTTGCTTGACTTTGTGCCAATAGTCTTTATACTTGGCATCAGCCTTTTTGGCTTTCTTCTCAAGGAAGACATTCATACCTGCTGGCAATCCAAAATCCTCACTCATCTCATTATATTTGAGAAGTTTCCGTTTGGAGATTTTGAGTTCCTTGGCAATAGACTCCCAAGTGTCGCCTTGACGAGCAATGACGCAAGGTTTTCCGTTGACAATAATTACCTGATGCTTCTGAGGCTGAGGGGCAACAACCACTTCTTTCTTTTTCTTCTTTCGTTTCAATCCATGACGGTCTTCGTCAAGCTCGTACAGCTCATACGTCTCAATAATGGTAATTAGCCTATTCGCATAGGTGGGCAAAGTGGCATATCCACATGCTTTCAATCCTCGCGCCCATCCTTTGTAATCAAGCGGGTCTAAGTCGAAGAGTCTTTTATATCGGTCTTTCAGCAAGAATTTAGAATGATCCTCATAGCTTTCTTCTACATTCTTGTACTTACGAAACTTCTCATTCTTGCGGTCGTCATCGCGCCTCACGTATCCGCCATTCCATCCTGCACTCACCTTGATGCCGAAGTGGTTGTTGGCTTTTGTTGCCAGATAGCTTCTTCCTGCACCGCTTTCCAAAATGGCCTGCGCCATGGTGATGCTTGCAGGAATTTTGTAACGACGCATCTGCTCAATAGCCATATCACTATATTCATCAATGTACTGCTGATAAACGGCATTCCTCTGACCATAGCATAAACATGCCATCGCGAAGCCCCATGCCAATAAAATGTATTTTATGTGTATCATAGAATTTTCCTCATCATGTTAATAGAGTACAAAGATACTGAAAATTTAGAAAAACAAGAAATAACGGCCTGTTTTTTAGCAAAAGCGAAGAGAACACACAAAAAAAAGAGCGGCCTCCAACTTGGGAAGCCGCCTTTACCTTGACTAATCAGCCATTCGCGTTTATACTGCTGCTGGAATTGAGCCTGCAATGAGAATCAGCACGAGAAGACCCAAGATAGCATAAAGCTCAGGGAACACGGCGAGCACCATGGTCGTACCAAATGCGTTATGACCTGCACCAATAGCAGAAATACCATTTGCGCAAACTTTTGCCTGGCGAATAGCAGAGAAGAGAGCTACGGCACCAAGAGCAAGGCCTGCACCAAGAACAGCACATGCAGCAAACATGCTGATGTTTTCAGTTACAAGCGGATTAAGGATGAAGAATCCTACGAAGCCATACAAGCCCTGTGATGAAGGGAGAGCTGCAAGACCAATGTAAGAACCACTTGCTGAAGGGTTTTTCTTAAATGCGCCAATGGCTGCATTACCACAGATGGTCACGCCATAAGCAGAACCAATACCAGAGAGACCTACTGCGAGGGCAACTCCAAGATAAGCTAAAAGTACTGGAGACATAATAGTTAAATTTTGTTTTGAATGTTCACGCTTCTGTCACCCATGAGAAGGGCTTTACCTGACATTGAAGGGAACGGGTTAATAAATAATATTTAATTGTTTTTTTCTTTTACCATGAAAGGCTGATACTCTTTTCCATTTCCTTCAAAATCCGCATTCTTGAAATACTCAACAAAAGTGAGTCGCATAGGATGAACAAATGAGGAAATCATGCACAGGCCGAAGTTAATGCCATGACCAAGAAGCAGGATGATAGCCATCACAAGCTCGTGGACAACAGGAACGGCTGGACTCATCTCAACAGCCAAGGTGTTGAATACAGAGCCAAGTACACCGCCCGTCAGTCCCAGCGCAAAGAGACGGATGTAGGAAAGGAGGTCGCCCAGCAAGCCTGTTGACATTCCGTAGGTAGCCCAAAGTCCTGAGCCGATGTTGCTGCCAACGCCCAGAGCCTTGCCAAACAGCGAATCTTTCTTGTAGGCATTAGGGCTGTTCAGGAAGAATATTCCTAAAGCAGAAAGGGCGATAAGCGCATACAGTACATACTGAACGGGCTGAGGCAGTACAGCTCCAAAGAGCGGCAAGCCAAACAAGACGGTTGCGCTGAGAAGCGCTACTACCCACGAGAATTTGCCAACTCCATAAATGAATCCGTAATTCTTGACGGCTTTGCAGCCTGCAAGAGTCATGCCTAGTAGCACCTGAATAAGTCCAATAATGACGGAGATAACCATCATTGGCGAATATCCAAAGAAGCTATCTTTCATGGAGTCATTGATGAAGTATGGCTGCATAGGCTTCATAAATTCCCAATCTACAGACGACAGGTCAATTCCAAAGAAAGTTCCTGTGATGAAGCCGCAGATGCTGGTCATTCCGCCTAGCAACGCGCCAAGCTTTCCGTAAGAAGCAAGGGTGGGTTTGGCGAAAATGAGCACGACGCTCACAGCCGTTATCAACAACCCGTATCCCAAATCGCCCATACACAAGCCAAAGAAAAGCATGAAGAATGGAGCGAAGAAAGGCAGAGGGTCTATGTCGTGATAGTTAGGAAGCGAATACATGCGCAGAATGGGCTCGAACAGAGAAGAAAACTTATCGTTCTTTATCTTGATAGGCACATTATCCTCAAATGCTGGTTCAGACATCTCATAGAAAATATGTTCCTTTTCAAGATAGTCTGTCACCAGAGAGGCATTGTCTGCCAATGTCCAGCCAATCATGAGTTTGACTGCACCATCAGCTATGCTCTCATTGCTGAGATGCACTTTGGAGAGCTGAATGCCATTTTCGTTAGCCAATTGCCCAGCTTCAAGGGATGCGCGGCTTTCTGCATTTATCTGCAGCAAATTCTCGCGAATGTCTTTCAACTGCTTCTCAAACTGCTTCTTTTGGTCTAAATAATAAGACAAGGACTTTTCTGGCAAAAAGAGTCGCTCTGCAGTAATGGCAGGTTCGATGTCTTCGTTTGAGAACGCAATGAAATAAACCTTCTTGCTAATTTCATTAATAGGTGTAGCAAAATAGGCATCCCTCCATTCCGCCTTGAAAAGCTTATTAGACACTACATAAAAATATGGCTTGTAGCCTGTCTGCTCCAACTGAAGAATGCTGCCCCAACTGAATTCGCCAAAAGGCTCCAACTGCTGAATAGCATCATCGGCCGCATCAATTTTATGCTTTACACTGATTTCTTCTGACAGAAGGCTTTCTATAGCATCAACAAGCATAACACCTCGGGAGGCATCTGCAGGCTGAGCAACATAGGTTTTAGCTGCCTCGTACGACTCTGCCGCAAAATCCAGAGAACGAAGCGCTTGCTTATAACGCTCTGCAAGATCCAATCCTGCTTGCAGTTCTTCGCTGGTCGTTCCTTGCTGAAGCTCTTCAACATGGATGACTCCTAACTGACGGATGTCATCAATGAATTTTTCATATTCCCCATTAGTGATGAGGAATGTCAATTTTTTCATGTCTTGTATCATACCGCAGCTTCTTCCTCCTTTCTTGCTCGTGCTTCTTGCAGAGACTTTAGAATTTTCTGTGAAGACTTGGACAGGTTCTCCTCATCCTCCATGAATCGCTTAATCTTACGCACAGCTTCCTGATAGCCTGGAATCTGCACTTTCTCGAAAAGGTTGACCTTCTGGGTGGTCTTTCTACGTGCATGGTCAAGAAGAGCAAGCTTGGCAAGAACGAACTCTCGCTCTACAGCTGTTTTAGCTAGCCCTTGCAGCAGATTGATTCCGTCAAAGAACCACTTTGGAGCAGAAAAAAGTCCAAAGGGTTTGACAGCTAGCTCGATGTTGACAAGCAAAGGTATACGTACACCTGCAATCTTCTTTACATCAAGCTGAACATCTTTCAAACTCACCAACGATGTGTCGAACTCTCCCCAAAGGGCATACATCGACTCATAGCCGGCAATTTGCTGCTGCAGTTTCTCTTCCAAAGCATCTGCCTCTTCCTTGCATTTTTTAACCTCAAGACGCAAAGCGGTTTCCTTGCTCTTAATGATGGGCAAGGTGCGCTGTCGCATCTTCAAGTTTTTTTCTATCTGCTGAAGCGATGTTTTGTTGTACTGAAACTTTATCGCCATTGTTTGATGGTTTAGTGATTTTACGGCTTAAAGAGAAATAAGTTCACAACCTCCTTTCTCTCATGCCGCAGAACCATGAATTATTTCCAATAAATATCAGTAAATTCTTTCTTAATGTTTACTTCTTCCAACTGGAAGTACTTGACGAACAAGCTCCATGTAACGTCCAGCATCTCAGTCGTATCGAGGTTTACGTCTATTGCAAGAAGTTTTGTCGCATATTCCTTTGCGAAGTCAAGACAACGATTGTCGTAATCTGTAAGGTCGAAACCGTTTTCAAGCTTCGTCTTTGCATTGGCTGCATCAGAGTAGAGGCGAATAGCTGCATTCATGACCTGAGAATGGTCTTTGCGTGTCTTCTTACCGCTTACCAACTGCTTCAGACGAGAGAGCGAACGGAATGGGTCAACAATAACTTTTCCCACATCTGAGTCGCGGCGCAAATAGAGCTGACCTTCTGTAATATAACCAGTATTGTCAGGAACTGCATGGGTAATATCTCCACCTGAAAGTGTTGTCACAGCGATAATTGTGATGGAACCGCCGCCTACGCTTTCTGGGAACTGTACTGCTTTCTCGTAAATCTTTGCCAAGTCTGAATACAGTGAACCAGGCATGGAGTCCTTAGAAGGAATCTGATCCATACGGTTGCTCACAATAGAAAGTGAGTCAGCATATGAAGTCATGTCTGTCAGCAATACCAGTACTGTCTCATGCTTTTCCACCGCAAAATATTCTGCAGCAGTCAACGCCATGTCTGGAATCAGAAGTCTTTCTACAGCAGGGTCTTCTGTGGTGTTCATGAAAGCGATGATTCTGTCAAGGGCACCTGCATTGGAGAATGTGTTTCTGAAGAAATAATAGTCATCGTTTGTCATACCCATACCGCCAAGGATAATCTTGTCAACCTTTGCGCGAAGAGCCACCATAGCCATTACTTCGTTGAACGGTTGGTCTGGATCAGCAAAAAAAGGAATTTTCTGTCCTGACACCAAGGTGTTGTTCAAGTCAATACCGGCAATACCTGTTGCGATTAGTTCTGAAGGCTGCTTGCGGCGAACGGGATTAACTGAAGGTCCACCAATTTCCACTTCTGTACCTTCAATTTCGGGTCCTCCGTCAATAGGGTTGCCATAGGCGTTGAAGAAACGTCCAGCAAGTTGGTCGCCAACTTTCAGGGATGGTGCTTTGCCAAGGAATACAACTTCTGCATTAGTGGGGATTCCACCTGTACCTTCAAACACCTGCAGCGTGACATCGTCGCCTGCAATCTTCACCACCTGAGCCAACTTGCCGTTGATAGTTGCAAGTTCATCATATCCAACTCCTTTAGCCTTAAGAGAGACTGTAGCCTTTGTGATTTGGCCTATCTTCGTGTATATTTTTTGAAAAGCTGTAGCCATAGTCGTTATTCGGCAAGCATTGCCTTTATTTGTGAGACAAATTCATTATACTGCGTACTCTTATATTCAGAGTAGTTCATCTGTTTGCAGAGGTTTATCAGCTTGCGGAAATAGCTTACGCATTCTAAGAAATCGTCAAACTTATAATCCTTCTCGCAAATTTCTGTTACAAGGTTAAGAATTTCCTCTTGACGTTCAAGAGATGTAACTGCGTCAACTTCGTCAAAAGCATCTTGCTGAAGAATGACGAAGTCTATCACTTCAGACTTCCAGAATACCTCATGATAATCCACAGGCACTCCATCGTCACCAAGAATGTTGATTTGTTCTGCAATTTCCTTTCCTCGCAACATACGAGTCTTCAAGTCAAGCACTTTAGGAATCCACTTATCGTTGATTTTCTTGGAGATGTATTCTGCAAACTCTGGATATTCCAAATATTTTGAATAGGAGTCGATTGGATTGACAGCTGGGTAGCGCTTCTTATCGGCACGATCCTGCTCAAGTCCATAGAAGCAACGCGCAACTTTCTTTGTGTTTTCTGTTACAGGCTCTTTCAAGTTACCACCTGCTGGAGAAACAGTTCCGATGAATGTAATAGAACCGACCTCTCCATTGTTCAGATAAACATATCCTGCACGTCCATAGAAGTTACTGATGAGCGCACCCAAGTCCATTGGGAATGCATCTGGTCCTGGGAGTTCTTCCATGCGGTTGGACATCTCGCGAAGCGCCTGAGCCCAACGTGAAGTGGAGTCAGCCATCAGCAACACACGAAGTCCCATAGAACGGTAGTATTCAGCCATAGTCATGGCTGTGTATACAGATGCTTCACGAGCTGCTACAGGCATGTTTGAAGTGTTGGCGATGATGATGGTGCGTTCCATCAGCTTTCTTCCTGTGTGAGGGTCAACCAGCTCTGGGAACTCTGTGAAGATTTCCACAACCTCGTTTGCACGTTCACCGCAAGCGGCAATAATCACGATGTCAGCTTCAGCTTGTTTAGATATAGCATGCTGGAGCACAGTCTTGCCTGTTCCAAAAGGACCAGGGATAAATCCTGTTCCACCTTCTACAATCGGGTTGAACGTGTCAATAGTACGTACACCTGTTTCAAGCAGCTTGAATGGGCGTGGTTTTTCTTTATAGTTCGTCATGGCGAACTTAACAGGCCAACGCTGCACCATGTCAACTTTTATTTCTGTTCCATCGGACAGCACCAGTTCGGCTATCACATCATGTATCTTATACTTTCCTGCAGGTACGATACTCTTGATTGTAGCCTTTCCTTCCATCTGGAATGGAGCCATAATCTTGAGCTTCTGTGAGTTTTCAATCACTTCGCCTAACCAAGCAGAGTTTTCAACCACGTCACCAGCCTTTGCGATTGGGGTGAAATCCCATTCGCGCTCAGCATCGAGCGGCTCTGTATATTGTCCGCGCTTGAGGAAGACGCCGTCCATCTTGTCGAGGTCGTTCTGAAGACCATCATAATTCTTTGAAAGCATGCCAGGACCAAGCTGCACCTCAAGCATGTGCTCTGTAAATTCTGCGGGTGCGCCTACTTTCAATCCGCGTGTGCTTTCAAACACTTGGACGTAAACATCGCTGCCGACTACCTTTATGACCTCGCTCATCAATTTGTCGCCACCTGTCTCGATATAGCAGATTTCACCTTGCTTTACAGGACCGTCGACGGAGAGCGTCACCATGTTGGCTATAACGCCACGAACTGTTCCTTTTGTCATATCTCTATTTTTTATTTTTCTGATTTATTGTAACCAGCCTCACTCTTGTTGTAAGGTGAAACTGCTTGAAACTCTTGAGGGACACGTGCTTCGCCACGAAGATTCTCGATGATTTGCCTGAAAGTCTCCTGCCCCGTCTCCACGTCAAGCTTATCCCAACGCTCCAGCATGTTCAGCTTGCACAGGTAAGCGAACACAGCATCTATTGAGAAGATGTTGAAGAAGGTGTTTTCTTCGAGCCATTGCCATTTAAGCACATCAATCCTCTTTTCTTTTTCAACAGGGTCTTCGCATTCGACAATCCTCATCAAATCCTGCACATAATCATATTCCGCTGTCAAGTTGAAATCCTTGGTGTTGTTCGTGAGAATCATCTCTGTCACTTCATTGCTTCCTTGGATGTGGTTTGACACATTCCATCCATTCTTGCGTGCAAGGAAAGCTGTCAGGATGTTAGTGATGTCGAGGTTCAGCTTATACCACTGGCGCACCATTTTGCTGGGGCAAGTCTTTATGGCGTATTGATAGAATTGGTACAGGATTTCGTCCTCTGGAAAGAATCCTTCCTTACCATTATTATATGTGTAGCTGCGAACGAACTCACTCATGAAGGCAGGATAGCGATGGACATTGAAGTTCATTTCTTTGGCAGAAGTAATCAGGTCGACATACTGTTCCATGGTGAAGTTTCCGTCATTGGAGATTTCCGCATTCGGATTCTTCAACAGCTTGACCACATTGGCACAGTCGTTTTGTAGGAAGAAATAAAACACGATGCTTTTGTCTTTATCGGACAAAGACAGCTCCAGCTCTTCCCTCAATTCAGGAATGCCGACCTCCATCTTGGTGTCTTCAAGATTGATGTCTGGCAAACCGGACATTAAACAATAGTAATTACCCATTATAATTGTTTTTCATAAGATTCACCTCTTGCGATGAACCATTGAACAACCTTGTTAGAATATCATCTCCACCAACTGTGGGCGCAGGAACTTCTTGAAGAATTCTTCAAATTCAGCCTCCCCAAAGTTCACCTTGTATGAGCCGTCGGCTGGCTGGATTGTGAAAAGGGTCTTTTGTCCGTTCACTTCCTCAATCTTCACGCCGTTGTCGAGCAACGCCTTGGCTTTCTTGGCGAAGAGAGCCTTCAGGCCTTCTGCATCAGCTGTTGAAATGACGATTTCCTCGCCAGCACCCCACTTTTCTGCAAGCTTCAAGACAAACTCATTCATGAAGTCCTTGTCGCCAGCAATTTCAACAGAGGCCTCCTTAACAATCTTGTCGCCGATGACGTTGGCCACCTCGCTCTTCAGCGCGTTGATTGTCTGAGCTGCATACATCTTAATCTCGCTCTTCGTGTTATCCTCCAAACCTTTAGCGCTCTTCTGAGCCGACAGTTTGATTTCTTCAGCTTCAGCTTTTGCATCAGCAATAATCTGAGCTGCTTTTTCATTGGCTGCTGCGATGATTTTCTCTGCCTCAGCATTGCCCTTCTCCACTCCATCTTTCAGGAGTTTCTCTGTCAGTTCTTGAATCTTATTTTCCATATAATATCTGATGTTAGTATATATTACATTGCAAATTAACGATTTTTTTTCCGAAAATCCAACTCGCTCTGAATTTATTTCTCGAAAATAATCTTAAAAAGACGAGATTTTATAAGGTTTTAACTATACAAGAGTACAACAAAGAAGCCTTTTCCTCTCTAAACCATCGAAGGGATGGGAGAAACGCCCCTGTTTGACATCCATTCAGCCAACATCAGAAACAGGCTTTGTAATTGTCAAAATGAAGCAATTGTAGATGGATTTTCATTAATTTGTTGTATCTTTGCATCGAAGAAACAAACCTCATTTGAGCACATGAAGAAGAGAATGCTTTTGCTATCCGTCCTCGCCATTGCCTTTTATTCATTCAGCACAGCTTCGAGCGACTTAGAGAAGCTGCACGAGTGGACACCTGCGGCAATAGTCAGCGATGCGGCAGTCGATGCTTACGGCATTGACTCTTGTTTCCAAGCATATCCCATCACAGACGACATCTTCGACAGAATGTACGCTAAATCGTACAAAGAGAACAGCACGCAACCCCGTTCTTCACTGCGCTATCTGCGGGTGCTTCATCGCAACGCGGAGGGTAAGACTCAGTTGGGAGAAATTGTCTGCAATCAAGCCATTGCAGCAGACCTGCTCAGCATTTTCCGCAAACTGTACGATGCAGCATATCCCATAGAACGCATCACACTTATCGACGACTATAATGCAGATGACGAAACGTCTATGCGTGCCAACAACACCTCTTGCTTCAATTTCCGTGCCATCTCCGGCTCCACCAAACTCTCTAAGCACTCGCAAGGACTTGCCATTGACATCAACCCTCTGTACAACCCCTGCATTCATCTGAAAAGCGGAAAGGTGGAACCTTCAACAGGAAAGCCCTACGCAAACAATCGCGAGAACCTGCGCAATACAAAACTGCCCATCATTGACACCCGAGACCTTTGCTACAGGCTCTTCGTTCAGCAAGGCTTCAAATGGGGAGGTGCTTGGCGGACGATTAAAGATTATCAGCATTTCGAGAAATGAGTCAAAACATGGGAACAGACACGGAGAAAAAACTTTTCCAACACAACATACGCCCAACGGCCGTCCGGATTCTCGTCTATCGGGCCATCCAAGGGCGCTCGGGAGCCTTTTCGCTTGCCGACGTGGAAAACTGGCTGCCAGACATGGAACGTTCCAGCATATTCCGCACCCTGCGTCTATTTGCCGAAAAGAAGGTGCTTCACGAGATAGACGACGGCTCTGGCTGCTGCAAATATTGTGTCTGCCGATGCCATGGACATTCTCACCTCAACCATATCCACTTTGCTTGTACCCTGTGCGGCCACACCTATTGCCTCGAAGACAACACCATCCCTGCCATCAATCTTCCAGACGGGTTTGTTGCCCACGAGACAGAGTATATCGTCAAAGGCATCTGCCCCAAATGCAATCGATGAAAGGCACGCTGCCTCACACATGATACACCCTCTACCTGAATTTACTCACACCGCCTATCGAAATTTAGATACACCCTGTACCTAAATTTGCGTACGCCCTGTTCCTATTATTATGGACACGGCCTTTTTCTTGTACAATCCACGCAAGGTCATTCTGAGAGGTTCTCACCACCCTCCTCTTTACTTCTTTTGCCAAGAGCAACAAGAAGAGCCGCCTGCAATAAACGAATTACAAGCGGCTCGCAAGAGTCATATCTTATTGAATGATGAATGGCGAAGAACTGTCTTGGCAAACAAGTGCCTTCATCTCGCCAAACTACATAAAGCGAGACCATAAAACAGAATATCTTAGCACTTAATATTCAATTCCTTAATAATAGCAGAAATCTTCTCCATTGTTGAGATTCGAGAAGGAACGAGCGGCAAGCGGAGCTCGTTCTCAATGAGACCCATGGCATGAAGCATCGCTTTTACACCAGCAGGATTGCCATCTACGAAAAGAAGTTTGAACAGTTCTGTGAATTTGTGATGGATAACCAACGCGTTAGGGTAATCTCCATTCAGAGCGAGACGAACCATTCGGCTGAACTCCTTAGGCAAAGCGTTTCCAATAACGGAGATGACGCCAACAGCACCTAATGTGATGAGCGGGAAAGTGATGCCGTCATCGCCAGAAATCACATCAAAGTTCTTCGGCTTGTTCTTGATGATGTCATCTATCTGGGTAAAATTGCCGGAAGCCTCCTTAATGGCAACGATGTTCTCACATTCGTTGGCAAGGCGAAGGGTTGTTTCTGCTGTCATGTTGACACCAACACGACCTGGGACGTTGTAAAGGACAACAGACAGATTGCGGCTTGCTGCAGCAGCGGCTACAGCCTTGAAATGCTGGTAAAGCCCCTCTTGAGAAGGCTTGTTATAATAAGGACAAACAGACAATATGCCGTCAACTCCATCAAAATCGCCAGTCTTTATCTGCTCTACAACAGCTGCCGTATTGTTTCCTCCGCATCCCATCAGAACTGGGATTTGGCCGTTGACTTTCTCTACAGCAAGTTCTTTGACCTTTTGGCGCTCTTCTGCCGAAAGTGTTGGAGTTTCGGCTGTGGTGCCAAGGATGCAGAGAAAATCAACTCCGTTTGAAAGCTGAAAATCTAACAATCGACGGAGTGACGTAAAATCAACATCTCCCTCTTTGGTGAAAGGAGTGACAAGTGCAACGCCTAATCCTTTGAATTTATTATGTACCATATAATATGATGAAAACGTTTTATTTGAGCTCTGCCTGAGATTTCAAGTTGCCCTTTTCTCAAATTCAGCATCAAAAGAGAGCCCGTGTCTTTTTAATTCAAATGCAAAGTTACGAAAATCCTTTAATATACAAATTTTCTTTCTTGAATTTCTTTGACAACACATCAATTTCCCCCTCTGCATAGTCATACCACTGGCTGACTGGCATGTTTGCAGGGAAATAGCCATGATAAACTTTCTGAACAAGGTCGGGACATTCTTGGCATGCAATCTTGAAGTTCAAGAGAAAAAGTTCCTTTTTCCCAGTCTTAAGATAAGCCACAGATTTGGCGGCAGAGAGATTGCGGGCAAACGGGCTTTGGCTTTGAGTGGCAATCTTGCTAACTGCATTGAGCACTTCAAGCGCAAACTCATCAAAATCATTCAGCACAAATGTCAAAGCGATATCCAAACCCATCATGACTTGGTCTTTTGCGTACATCAGCGCATGGGCAAAATTGCGCGACGCTTCGTCATAAGTCTCTAAAGCCAAGAGATTGACGCCTATCATGAAATAAGCTTCCGCATATTCTTTGTTTTCCTCTAATATGCTTTTGAATGCCTGAACGCTTTCTTTGTAATAGGCGTGGTGGTAGAACATGTCACCGATATCCGTATACACCCTTTCGCAGAGCTCCAAGAAATCATCAGGCCGTGTAGACGAACCAAGCAAATCCAAGTCAGAATTAGCATACGAGTTCTTTTCCTCCTGTCTTTTCGCGTCAAAAAGAGCCTGCAAGCCTAAAAGAATCTGAACAGCTTCCTTCTCCTGGCCCTCAAGGAACAAGGCCTCAGCATAAGGAATAGATTGCACAGGGTCTCCACCTCTCTCCAAGTATTCCTTGAACACAGGTTTCGAGGCAAGCTTTTCGCCCATGGAATTTAAAGCGTGCGCTTTCGTCAAAATCGTATCCATATCCCCCGGCTCTACAGCCAAAGCAAAGTCGCAAGCCTCAATCGCTTGGTCGTAACGCTCCAGCATATAGTATGCCAATGCAAGATTCGACCATCCCTTCTTCAGGTATGGTTGCTCTTCCAGCACTTGCGTAAGCACTTCACACATAAGATCAGCCAATTCATGCTCACGGCAAATGTCTGCCAAATGAATGTCGGATTCAAACTTTCCCAGTGGCGAGAACTTGTCAATATATTCTCTAATCCAGCGACGCGTCAGGTCGACGTTCCAATCTTTCGTGCCGGTTGTACTATTGACGCCACGCAATTCAGCCATGGAAGTGATGATGTGGATGTAGTTTTCCCTTTGATGCTCTTCTGAAGGGGTCAACCGGTTATCCATCTCCATCCATTCCCTCCACAGCTTTTCCGCTTTTATGTCATTCCTATATCTGGCATACTGAATCTGAGCAATCTGATATTTAACATCGGAGTTTTCGGGGTCTAATAAAGAGAGAACCTCTTCCGCCTCTTTATACATCCGTTGCAGTATATAGGCAGCGCTTTGCACCACAAGGATGCTATCGTCATTGGGATGGATAGAAAGCCCCATGTCTAAAGCCTCTATAGCCTTGTCGAATTTGTCAACAGTCAGATAATAATCTGCGATGTCGGCAAAATCGTCAGCATCAAGATAGACACTTTTCTCTTTATCTTTCCGCTGCTCATACGCTGTCAGTATGTTTCTAAACTCTTTTGACTGAAAATAGTCTCTAGGCATAGCGGGAACAGGTTATTTGTTTATCTTCTTCCAAGCGTCAGTCAAGCCTACCGTGCGATTGAATACGAGGTGCTCAGGAGTAGAATCCGGATCGACATTATAATATCCGATTCGCTGGAACTGGAGGTAATCCATTGGCTTGCGAGTTGCCAGCCATTTCTCCACATAAGCCTTCTTAATCTCCAAGCTATTAGGATTCAAGAATGGCCTCATGGCTTCGATTCCGCGCACATCTCCATGCTCTTTCGAGTATGCCGCCACTTCATCGCGAGGATTCTCTACCATCCACAGGCGGTCGTAATTGCGTACTTCTGCCTGAATACAATGGTTGCAGCTCACCCAGTGGATGGTCTTGCCTTTTATTTTCATGTTGCTGTTTGCCTGACCCGTCTTTGTTTCTGGTATCAGTTCCGCATGTATCTCCACGATGTTTCCTTCAGCATCTCTCACAACGCATTCGTTTATGTCTTCAGGACATTGGATGATGTAAGAATTCTTCAAACGAACTTGCTTGCCTGGACCAAGACGGAAGAACTTCTTTGGCGCATCTTCCATGAAGTCGTCGCGTTCAATCCAAAGCTCACGGCTGAACTCTATCTCGTGAGTTCCATCAGCCTCGTTCTCTGGATTGTTGACTGCTGTATACACTTCTGTTTCACCTTCAGGGAAATTGGTGATGACGAGCTTCACAGGGTCAACAACTGCGCTCACTCGAAGAGCTCTCTTGTTCAGATCGTCACGCACAGCAGATTCGAAGAGCGACATCTGATTGAGGGCATCGAATTTGGTGTAGCCGATTTTATTGATGAAAGAAAGAATACCTTCTGGGCTATAGCCACGACGGCGGAAGCCGCAAATTGTTGGCATGCGTGGGTCGTCCCATCCATTCACCACGCCCTCCTTTACAAGCACGAGCAAATTGCGCTTTGACAGAAGAATGTGAGTGAGGTTCAGCTTATTGAACTCTGTCTGTCTTGGACGATTGTCATCTAAAGGCTTGTCGTCTCCGCCCACCTGCTTAGCCCAATCAACAAAAAGGTCGTAAAGCGGACGATGGCTCACAAACTCAAGGGTGCAGAGGGAATGCGTCACCCCTTCCCAATAATCACATTGCCCGTGGGTGTAGTCATACATAGGATAAGCATTCCACTTGTTGCCTGTGCGCCAATGCGGCATATTGAGCACTCTGTACATGATAGGGTCGCGGAAATGCATGTTAGGGCTTGCCATGTCTATCTTTGCACGGAGCACCATCTTTCCTGGCTCCATATTGCCAGAATTCATCTCCTCAAACAGGCGAAGGCTTTCTTCAACTGGACGGTTGCGATAAGGCGATTCAACGCCAGCCTGAGTTGGCGTTCCCTTCTGTTCGGCTATCTGCTCTGCTGTCTGTTCGTCTATATAAGCCTTGCCTTGCTTGATAAGCTCAACGGCAAGATCCCACAGCTGCTGGAAATAGTCACTTGCATACAGAACCTTGTCCCACTTGAAGCCCAGCCACTCGATATCGCGCTTGATTGCTTCCACGTACTCTGTGTCCTCTTTCTGCGGATTGGTGTCATCCATACGCAAATTGCAAACGCCTCCATACTTCTGCGCTATACCAAAATCCAAAGCAATGGCCTTTGCATGACCGATATGCAGATAGCCGTTGGGCTCCGGCGGAAAGCGCGTCTGCACCTTTCCCCCGTTGCGGCCTTCAGCCAAATCCTTCACTATTTGTTCTTCTATGAAGTTAAGGGATTCTTTTCTGCCCTCTTCAACCTTCATGTCTTCTGAAATTTCCACACTCATCGTCTTTATATAAATATGTATTATTAATCAAGTAGTATTAGAGTGCAAAATTACAAAAGTTTTTCGTTGTTTTAATGATGTTGAAAAAGAAAAATGACACAAAAACGCTATTTATGTTAAAAAACACATTTATGAAGCCTCAAACAAATAAAAATAACCTTTATCTTTGTGGCGTTATCCTGAAAATAATCTTTTTACCTTAAACTAATACTTATTACTTATATAACGAATAAGACAAAAAGGCATTACATTGTGAAATGTGATGCCTTTATTTTGTACGGCCGCAAACAAAGGAGCACACAATAAAACGGGCGAGGTGTTCGTTATTGACAATGTTACATTAATACTTTCATATACAATGAGACAATTTACCTTTTCACATATATCTGCAAGCCTATTGTCTGGTTGCTTTCTTTTCGCCTGCTTATTTTCATCATGCAGCGATGACGAACAGTTTACTGCCGACAAAACTGCCACGCTGGAATTCAGCCAAGACACAATTTCTTTCGATACAGTCTTTGCAAACATAACCACCCCCACAGAGCGGCTTTATGTGTACAACAATCATAGCAAAGGCGTACGCATAGCCAACGTGAAGCTTGAAAGAGGCGGCACGTCTGGGTTTCTTATCAATGTGGACGGACAGAACGGGACGACAATCAACGACATACAAGTACTGAAGGAAGACAGCATCTTTGTTTTTATAAAGTTGAATGCCCCCTTGCAAGCATCGACCAAGCCACAAAACATCTCAGACGCCATCATCTTCACACTTGAAAGCGGCGTGCAGCAACGAGTGGAAATAGAGGCATGCAGCATGAATGCTGACAAGCTCAAAGGGAAGGTGCTGGAAGGAAACCACATCTTTACGTCAGACGACACCCCTCGAATCATCTATGACAGTCTTGTCGTAGATGAACACGCATCGTTGTGTGTGAAAGAAGGGACCACACTATACTTCCACAACGGAGCTAGTCTGATTGTACGTGGAGAACTGAAGCTGGAAGGTACGCTGAAAAGGCCTGTAACCATTCGAGGCGACCGTTTGGACAACATGTTTGACTATCTGCCTTACGACCGTCTTGAAAACCAATGGGGAGGAATTCTTCTGCAACCAACATGCAAGGGATGCACTATAAATCATGCAGACATCCATAGCGGTAACTTTGGAATCATATGCGACAGCATCGAAGGGAAACTCGACATAACCAATTCTGTCATACACAATGTTGCTGGATATGGTCTCTACTTAAAAGACTCTGATGCCTTAGTGGCCAACACCCAGATATCCAACGCAAAGCAGGATTGTGTCAGCATCTATGGTGGAGCGTCAACCTTCTATCATTGCACCATTGCGCAATTCTATCCATGGGATGCCAACAGAGGCAACGGGCTCTACGTCAGCAACTACATCAACGAGGACGAGCATCTGATTACATCTGCAGATTTCTACAATTGTTTCATCACAGGCTATGCAAATGATGAGGTGTACGGAAATCCAGGCGAACAGGAACTGAACCTCAATTTCTATAACTGCGTATTGCTGACTGATGTTAGCGACGAGACCTATTTCCACGACTGCACAGCAGAGTCGGAAGAACTCTCAACCTACAAAACAAGCAATTTCAAGACTTTGGACACACACGCCTACTATTACGACTTCCGTCTCGACTCACTCAGCACAGCGCGTGAAAAAGGTTCTTCAGCATATTCGACCCTCTATCCAACAGACATGCAGGGAGTAGTTCGTGGTGAAAAACCTGATGCAGGATGCTACCAATGGCAGCAGGAGGCATCACGTTAGCAAAACGCCTCATTCATCCTTCGTTTCTCTCCGATTCCAACGGATTTACGATATACAGCGCAACGTAATTACGACACACCTGTCATCGTAATTACGTTGCGCTTTTCATGACAAGATAGTTCATTCCGTCATTACAAACTTACCCATTCTGCCATCTATTTCACATAGCACAAATCTGCATCCATAAAAAGTGGATACTCCATAGGGAGTATCCACGCCTTCTAATTGATAAAGTGAGAAAATATCATTCAATCATCCACTTGCGCTGCTCACGCAGCCCTCTGTGGTGAATGTATGTCCCTTATTCTCACGAACGAGGAACATAATCAATCTAATAATTGTTCTTATTCATTCAATCTTAACTACAAACGCATAGTTGCATTTGTCATATTCTCGTGCTATATTCTTATTTCAATTTATGTGCATGCATCAGAAAGGAGCAGCCGACGGCATGGAAGAAATGTCCAATCCATCGAATGAATCGCCATTTTCACTATTGAATTTAGACGGAGTTGGCTTGATAGTTCCGTCATCAGCAGGCATTGGCGGCATGTCATCATCAAGATTCATAAACCTTGCGTGTTCTCCACGGAAACGAAGTCGAACATCTCCAACAGCACCATTACGATGCTTGGCTATGATGATTTCGGCAATTCCCTTCAAATCATTGTTATACTGATCCTTATAGATTTTATAGTACTCTGGTCTATGAATGAAGCACACCATATCGGCATCCTGCTCAATGGCACCAGATTCACGAAGGTCGCTCAACTGCGGTCGCTTGCTGTCAGGATTGTCCGGGCTATTGCTTGTACGCTGCTCTACAGAACGATTCAACTGAGACAAGGCAATAATTGGGATGTTCAATTCTTTAGCCAATCCTTTCAATGAACGCGATATGGTCGACACCTCTTCTTGGCGTGAATTATACGACATGCCTGAAGCATTCATCAACTGAAGGTAGTCAATGATTATCATTTTCACTCCATAGTCACGCACTAGACGTCTTGCCTTTGTTCGAAGCTCAAACACAGAGAGAGACGGCGTGTCATCCACATAGAAAGGAGCGCCATACAAAGTATTCATCTTGAAAGTCAACTGACTCCACTCATAAGGTGCCAGCTGTCCGCTCTTTATTTTCTCGCCTGGTATTTCACAGACATTGACCAGCAGACGATTTACCAACTGAACGTTCGACATTTCAAGAGAGAACATGGCAATTGGTATCTGTTGGTCGACTGCCATGTTGCGAGCCATAGAAAGCACAAAAGCAGTCTTTCCCATCGCAGGACGAGCCGCAATAATAATCAAATCTGAATTCTGCCAACCAGATGTCATCGCGTCAAGCTTGTCAAATCCAGAAGAAAGGCCAGAAAGACCGTCTGTGCGAGCAGCTGCCTTTTGCAGAAGTTCGTATGCTTCATTGATAACAGGGTCTATCTGAGTAAAATCTTTTTTCAAGTTTGACTTGGAAAGTTCAAACAGCTTGCCTTCAGCCATCTGCATCAGCTCTTGAATGTCTTGAGCTTCATCAAAAGCCAACTTCTGAATATTGCTTGTATATGAAATGAGGTCGCGAGCAAGCGCCTTCTGCGCAACAATACGAGCATGAAATTCCAAGTGGGCAGCAGAAAGCATGGAACGTGAAAGTTCTGCAATATAAGCAGCACCCCCTGCATTCTCTAAATCCCCTGTTTTCTGTAATTGTTCAACAACTGTCAACACATCCACAGGCGCGTCAATAGCAACAAGCGACTGAATAGCCCTGTAGATGACCTGATGCTTTGTCTCGTAGAAAGAATGCGGCTTGAGAAAGTCAGAAACGGTACCGAATGCGTCTTGTTCAATAATGCACGCACCAATCACAGCCCTTTCAAGCTCAACGGCTTGAGGTTGAAGCCGCCCTATTTGAGCGAGTTGCTCTTGCTCGTTGGTGCGAGCAGTCCTTCTACGAATAGTTTTGCTGGATTCTGGCATGTTGTTTGATTATCTGTTTCGTCAATAACAATTGACCAAGTCTCTCACTTTAACGCTTGCAAAATTATAAAATAAATATGTAATTGACAAAGGTTTACGAAAAAAAATATTGACAAAAAACAAACAAGCCTGTTGATAACTCTCCCAAAACTGTTGATAACTTTCAAAAACAAGCCGATTTCATCGGAAGATTAACCACGAGAACCAAAAGCACCCTCCCCAAAAGAAAAAAAACACTCTGATTGAAGTTTTGTACAAAATATGTGATAGTCATATGCTTTTCATGAACACCAACTAGGGAGAATGTTGACAATTCGATTTGCCAGCAACTTCTTCCCTGAAAAACAAAAATTCACGAAATCCTTAAACGTGTCGATTCTTTGACAGGCACCGCTCTTTTCGGGCTATTTTTAGCATCATTTTTCCAAGTTATGCAAACCACAGATAGCATATCGGTGTATGCCACAAAAAGTTTTTAGTTTCATTTTATTAAATAAGTGTATATAAATTTCCCCAATAAATTAAAAAGTCTTAACTTTGTATCGAGTTTAGGCAGTCAGCGGGCGAAAGTCCGTTGGTTGTTTTTAGTTTTCCATATAGAAAAACTTATCATAGTTAATATAAACAATAATATGGCGAATGTAATCAAGCTAAAAAAAGGCCTTGACATCAACCTGAAAGGTAAGGCTATAGCCAAAGTTTCAGCAGCCAATGCATCTAGGGTTTACGGATTAATTCCTGATGCATTTTGGGGAATGAAGCCAAAAGTTGTAGTTAAAGAAGGTGATGAAGTAAAGGCAGGAGATGCTCTGTTTGTCAACAAGATGCATCCAGAAATGAAGTTCGTCTCTCCAGTAGCAGGCAAAGTTACGCTTGTCGAAAGAGGTGAACGACGCAAGGTTTTAAGCGTTCAAGTTGAAGCCGCTGCAGACCAGCAGTATGTTGACTTCGGCAAGAAGCAAGTAGATTCGCTCAATGCAGACCAGGTGAAAGCAGCCCTTCTTGAAAGTGGCTTGTTTGGTTTCATCATGCAGCGCCCTTATGCAGTCGTTGCAAACCCCAACGATGCGCCTAAAGCCATCTTTATCTCTGCATTCAGCGACATGCCTCTCGCAGCCGACATCAACATTGTACTGAAGGGGCAGGAGAAAGACTTTCAAACAGGCGTTGACGCATTGGCAAAGATTGCGAAAGTGTACATCGGCATAAAAGCCGGCTCTATCGTTGCTAATGTCAAGAATGCGACAGTAACCGAGTTCCAAGGAAAATGCCCAGCTGGAAATGTTGGCGTACAAATCAACCACGTCAATCCTATCAACAAGGGAGAAGTAGCATGGACGCTTGGCGCAGAAGAAGTTGCGATGATTGGACGCCTGTTCAACGAAGGAAAGTCAATCTTTACTCGCACCATCGCTATTGCAGGTTCTGAAATTAAAGAACCACAGTACAAAACCGTACTGATCGGGGCAAAAATTGGCGATATTGTGGCAAACAATGTAAGCACCGATAAGAAGGTGCGCTTGATTGACGGCAATCCGCTCACTGGCGTAAAGACTGACGAGAATTCCTTCCTTCTCGCCCACTCTACTGAAATCACAGCTATTCCTGAAGGTGACGAAGCAAACGAGTTGTTCGGATGGATTGCTCCACGTTTCAACGAATTCTCCACAAGCCGCTCCTACTTCACCTGGCTTCAACCAAAGAACAAGGAGTATGTGCTTGACGCACGCGTGAAAGGCGGTCACCGCCACATGATTTTCAGCGGCGAGTACGACTCTGTATTCCCAATGGACATCTATCCAGAGCAGTTGGTGAAAGCCATTATAGCAGGTGACATCGACCGCATGGAAGCGCTTGGTATTTATGAAGTAGCTCCAGAAGACTTTGCCGTAGCAGAGTTTGTGGACAGCTCTAAAGTTGAACTTCAGCGCATTGTTCGAGAAGGTCTCGACATGCTGCGTAAAGAAAACGAATAAGCAATATGGGACTTAAGAAATTTCTTGACAACTTGAAGCCAACCTTCTCAGAAGGAGGTAAGCTCAGCGCTTTCGGCTCTCTCTTTGATGCAGCGGAGACATTCTTCTATGTACCCAATGAGACTGCCAAGATGCGTGGCGCGCAAATTCACGACGCTATTGACTCCAAGCGCTCAATCTTTTTTGTAGTAATTGCTCTGATTCCTGCTATACTCTTCGGAATGTATAACATTGGTCTTCAGCACTACGCTGCAATAGGAGAAGAATCAACATTGCTGTGCAACTTCCTTTATGGTCTTGCCGTAATGCTTCCAAAGATTGTGGTAAGCTATGCTGTAGGTCTTGGCATTGAAATTGCTGTAGCTCAATGGAAAAAGGAAGAAGTGCATGAAGGTTTCTTCGTAACAGGTATCCTTATTCCACTCATCGTTCCAGTAAACTGCCCTCTTTGGATTATCGCCATTGCAACTGCATTCTCTGTAATCTTTGCAAAAGAAGTGTTTGGCGGTACTGGTATGAACGTTTTCAATCCTGCTCTCGTAACACGTGCGTTCCTCTTCTTCGCATATCCAACGATGATGTCAGGAGACAAAGTGTGGGTAAACGGCAATTACATGGATTGTATTAATGGAGCAACAGTAGACGGTGTTTCTGCAGCGACCCCACTCGGCCAGCTTGCTGCAGGCGAGGCAGTAACTGCTTCTCCTATGGATACAATCATCGGTACAATTCCCGGATCCATTGGTGAAACCTCCGTCATAGCCATCCTCATTGGTGCAGTTATCCTCATCTGGGCGAACATTGCAAGTTGGAAGATTATCCTTTCCACATTTGCTGGCGGCGCATTGATGGCTTACCTTCTCCGTTACGATGGTGCGCAGAACTTTGAGTGGTGGGAGCAGCTGACAGTCGGCGGTTTCTGTTTTGGCGCCGTGTTCATGGCTACAGACCCTGTTACCTCTCCTCGCACAGAAGGTGGAAAGTGGATTTTTGGTTTCCTCATTGGTGCAATGACCATCATCATTCGTGTGCTCAACCCTGGTTATCCAGAAGGTATGATGCTCGCAATCCTGCTGATGAACATTTTCGCCCCGCTGTTCGACTACTGCTTTGTACAATCTAATATTAACAAGCGCGCTAAGCGTGCCGCTAAGTGATAGGAGGATTAAGAAATGGCAAAAATGAACACTAATAGCAATGCATACACAATCATTTATGCATCTGTGATGGTTATTATCGTAGCATTCCTTCTTGCATTCGTTTCATCGGTTTTGAAGCCAACTCAAGACGCTAACGTAGAACTGGATAAAAAGAGCCAGATTCTTGCAGCTCTCAACATTCGCGACGTTGAAGATGTAGCCGCCAAGTATGCTGAAGTTATCAAGAGTGATGCCATCTTTGGCGCAGACGCTTCACAGGGTCCAAAAGTGGAAACTGGTGGCTTTGCTGTAGCCAACAAGGACATCACAATCGATAACCGCCCTCTTTATATCGCAGAAATTGATGGCGAACCCAAGAAGGTCGTTCCTGTAAAGGGTGCAGGTCTTTGGGGTGGCCTTTGGGGCTACATTGCTGTTGATGCAGATGGCGAAACAGTTTATGGAACATATTTCTCACATGAGTCAGAGACAGCAGGTCTTGGCGCACGTATTGCAGAACAATGGTTCCAGGACAGTTTTAGAGGAAAGAAACTCTATGCCGCAGGTGGTGAAGATATTGTGCTTTGTGCCGTTAAGCCAGGAAAAGAAGGAACCCTTTCACCTGATAATTATGTTGATGGCATCACTGGTGCAACTTTGACAACAGAAGGCGTTAATAACATGATTAAGGAGTGCCTAACTCTTTATAAAGACATTTTAACCAACAAATAAAGGAGGACAAGAATATGAGTTTATTTTCAAAAGAGAATGGCGAAGTTTTCATGGGGCCGCTCAACTTGAACAACCCTGTAACAGTTCAAGTCCTCGGTATTTGCTCAGCCCTCGCTGTTACCTCGCAGCTTAAGCCTGCAATCGTAATGGGATTGTCTGTAACCGTAATTACTGCTTTTGCAAACGTGATTATTTCATTGATTCGCAAAACAATTCCAAACCGTATACGTATCATTGTGCAACTCGTTGTTGTGGCTGCTCTTGTTACCATAGTAAGCAATGTGCTCAAGGCATATGTTTATGACGTGAGCGTTCAGTTGAGCGTGTACGTTGGACTTATCATTACCAATTGTATTTTGATGGGACGCCTTGAGGCGTTTGCTATGCAGAATGGTCCATGGGAGAGTTTCCTTGATGGAATCGGAAATGGATTGGGCTACGCTGTCATCCTTGTTATAGTAGGTTTTGTCCGCGAACTGCTCGGATTCGGCACCATTATGGGATTTCAGGTAATTCCAGACTGCGCATATGTTGAGAATGGTGGCTTATACATCAACAACGGTATGATGACAATGCCTGCAATGGCGCTCATCATTGTCGCGTGTGTAATATGGGCGCATCGTGCATATAATAAAAATATTGAGTAATAAAACATACCTTTTAACGAAAAAAGAAAAGATTTATGGAACATTTTATTAGTTTGTTTGTCCGTTCTATCTTTGTGGACAACATGATTTTTGCTTTCTTCTTAGGTATGTGCTCATATTTGGCTGTATCTAAGACAGTAAAGACATCTTTTGGACTTGGTGTGGCTGTAACATTCGTGCTCCTCATCACAGTTCCTGTAGATTATCTGCTTCAGACAAAAGTTCTTGCAGATGGTGCTCTTGCAGAAGGCGTAGATCTTACATTCCTTGCATTCATCTTGTTTATTGCCGTTATTGCTGGTATTGTGCAACTAGTTGAGATGATAGTGGAACGCTTTTCTCCTTCTCTCTATGCTGCACTTGGAATATTCCTTCCATTGATTGCTGTAAACTGTGCCATCATGGGTGCTTCGCTTTTTATGCAGCAGCGCATTCAGCTTGATCCTGCAACATCAACCCAGGCTATTTCAAGCATTGGCGATTGTGTTGCATACGCTCTCGGTTCAGGTATCGGCTGGACATTGGCTATTGTCGGACTTGCTGCCATACGCGAAAAAATGGCCTATTCTGACGTGCCAAAGCCTCTTCAGGGTCTCGGCATCACGTTTATCATCGTGGGTCTTATGGCCATGGCATTCATGTGTTTCTCTGGTCTTAAAATCTAAAAGAAAGGACATAGCAAATGGATATTACATTTATTTTATATAGTATTGGAGTGTTTTTGGCAATTGTACTTGTACTTGTCATCATTCTCCTCGTTGCTAAGAAGTACCTTTCTCCAAGCGGTAATGTTACTATTACCATCAACGGAAAGGACAAGCTTGAAGTTGAGCAAGGCTCAAGCCTTCTCTCTACCCTTGCTGCAAAGGACATCTACCTTCCATCTGCATGTGGTGGAAAAGGTTCATGTGGCCAATGCAAATGCCAAGTGGTTTCTGGTGGCGGTGAAATTCTTGATTCAGAAAAAGGGCATTTCACACGCAAGCAAGTGAAAGAAGGCTTCCGTCTTGGATGCCAATGCAAAGTGAAAGGAGATATCGACATCAAGGTTGACGATTCAGTCATGGGTGTCAAAGAATGGGAATGCACTGTTATCGGCAATAGAAACGTGGCTACCTTCATCAAGGAGTACAAGGTTGCTCTGCCTCCAGGCGAGCATATGGACTTCGAACCAGGTTCTTATGCTCAGATTAAGATTCCTGCATTCACTATCGATTACGACAAAGACTTCGACAAGAGTCTTATTGGCGACACATATCTTCCAGCTTGGAAGAACTTTGGTCTCTTCAATCTCAAGTGCGTTAATGACACTCCAACCATTCGCGCTTACTCAATGGCGAATTATCCAGACGAGGGCGACATCATCACGCTCAACGTGCGTATCGCTACACCTCCATTCAAGCCCAAAGAGCAAGGTGGTGGATTCATGGATGTAAATCCAGGTATCGCTTCATCTTACATCTTCTCGCTCAAGCCAGGCGACAAGGTAATCATGTCAGGTCCTTACGGAGAGTTCCGTCCACAGTATGGTACCGGACGCGAGATGATTTGGGTCGGCGGTGGTGCTGGTATGGCTCCTCTTCGTGCACAAATCATGCACATGCTCAAGACTCTCAACACTCGCGATCGTGAAATGCACTACTTCTATGGCGCACGTGCACTTGAAGAAATTCCATTCCTCGACGATTTCCTTGCGCTTGAGAAGGAATACGACAACTTCCACTTCCATCTGGCTCTTGACCGTCCAGATCCCAAAGCGGATGCTGCTGGCATCAAGTACACACCAGGATTCGTTGCTCCTGTCATGGGTGATACTTACCTCAAGCAGCACGAGAATCCTGAAGATGTTGAGTACTACCTCTGTGGTCCTCCAATGATGGCGAAGACCGTGCTCGACCTGCTCCACTCTCTTGGTGTTGAGGACGACATGATTCGCTTTGACAACTTTGGTGGATAATCATCAACAGAAGTAGACAAAGAAACTTCATTACATAGGAGAATGCACTGAGTAACCTCGGTGCATTCTCCTGTTTCATATCCTTGACCACATGTCAGACTGCTTATACATTTTTCGTTGATAGAAGTGCTAACGAAACGTTCACGACACTTGTCAGACACTGACACTTCAGCATGGAGGCACAGGGCATTTTCACCTTGTGCCTCTTTTCTTTTTGAGGAGGGCTGGGCAAGTGGCTGCAAACGCACACCGTGCAGACAAGGTTTCAGACACCGTGTGCATAATAACACGAACACCCTGTGCCTATTATTTCCGACACGGGCGGCATGTATGAGTATCAACGATTTGGAATTTCAGAGGGGGAATGAGCACAAAAAGCGTTACAGAAACTTAAAAGTCAACAGGTATTGCAAAGAAAACATGGCAGGCAAGCAATAAAAGACTGGCCGTGCATTATCATTCGTATTTTTTTCGTATCTTTGCAAATTGTTATGACCCTGTTGAAACAGTACATATTGCTAATCGTTTTTATGTTGCCGCATCTTTCTGCGGCAGCTCGTGACAACGCTTCCACATCATTCATTGGCGGAATTCCCGTAATGGACTCTATCAGCGTCTCCATATTGACTTGTACTCCTGGAGCAGAACTCTATTCAAAATTTGGACATACTGCGCTGAGAGTAAAGAACCATACACGCAATAAAGACATCGTCTTCAACTATGGATGCTTTGACTATAGCGAGCATAATTTCGTATTCAAATTCCTGCTTGGCCAGACAGACTATATGCTCAACGCAGAGCCGTACAACTACCTGGTTGAACGCTATGGGTATATGGGAACAGGCGTAAAAGAGCAAGTTCTCAATCTCACGCAAGGAGAGGCCAACCATCTGTACATCCTCTTGCTTGACAATATCCGTCCAGAAAATCAGGAGTACCGATACATTTGGTTGTACGACAACTGCACAGAGCGAGCTCGCAACATGGTGGAGAAAGCTGTTGACGGCGCAATCGTTTATAACAGAGCTACCGTTTCCCTCACCATTCGCCAGATGCTCCACCAGTGCCTCAAAGAAGACCCTTGGACATGCTTTGGCATCGACATGATTTTAGGTGCAGAAATAGATCAGCCTGTAGACAAACGCATTCAGATGTTCCTACCCGACTTCTTCAGCGCTGAAGCCAGCGAGGCATACATAGCCAAAAACGATGGCAGCCGCATTCCTTACATCGCCACAACGAACGACATCATAAAGGAAACTCTGAAGAAGGAACAAGCTTCCTTTCTCCTCTCCCCCTTATTGGCGTTATCCGTGCTGTTTCTGCTGTCAATAGCGCTCTTCATGCAGGAGTTGGTCAAAAGCCGATATCAGATGTGGCTCGACATCCCCCTCCTCGTATTTCAGGGTTTAGCAGGCATCATCGTGTCATTCCTCTTCTTCTTCTCCTCTCATCCTGCGGTAGACAGCAACTGGCTTATCATTATCCTCAACCCCATACCACTCTTCTATGCAGGGTGGATCATCTGCTGTCAGAAAAAAGGGAAAAGAAACACTCTCTCCTACCTAAATATTGGAATATTGGTTATATTTTCAGCCATCATGCTGATAGGGCCACAGAAATACAACCCAGCAATGTACCTGCTTGTGCTTACCTTCCTAGTTAGAGCCTTGTCACAAGGACATTTCGCATATCATCAGAAATAATGAAGAAACAAATACTTACAACATTCATCGCATCCATTACCATCGCTGGCACCATGGCACAAACAACCGCTGTGCCTCGACTCGTTGTAGGTATTTCTATCGACCAACTCCGTTCAGATTACCTCAATGCCTTTATGCCGCTCTATGGAGAAGGTGGCTTCAAACTCCTTTTGGAAAAGGGACAGGTATACTCCAACATACAATACCAACACACACCTATCGACAGAGCTTCGGCTATAGCTTCTATCGCCACAGGCACAGTTCCTTACAATCATGGAATCATCGCTGAAGAATGGATGAATCGCGCAGAGCTTCACACCAACTACTGCGTAGATGACCGACAATACAAAGGTGTTGAAACAAGCGATTGCACCTCGCCCAAGAACCTGTTGGTCAGTACCATTGGTGACGAGCTCAAAGCGGCGACAAAGGGGAAAGCGCTCGTCTACAGTGTAGCCCCTTTTCGCGAAGCCGCTGTGCTTGCAGCTGGTCATGCAGCCGATTGGGCCATGTGGATTGACAACCAAACTGGACGATGGGCTGGAACAACCTATTACGGCGAAGCACCATCCTGGTTTCGTTATATTGACTCAGGCGCATTAGCCAGCAAGATACCCTCACTCACTTGGGAACCATCCAACGATTTTGTTGGCGAATACAACTATTACCTCACCAGTTCCCAAAAGTCATTCTCACATAAGTTCACAGGCGACAGCAAGTTCAGAGTGTTCAAAACCTCTGGACTCATCAACGCAGAAGTGACCAAAGCCGTCCGATATTGCTTGGAGAATGGGAGCGCAGGAGTAGACGAAATAACAGACTACATCTCCATCTGCTACTATGCCGGGAACTTCGACGGAACCAGCACAGCCACCACAACAGAACTGCAAGACACTTACAAACGGCTTGACGACGAGTTGGCAGCGTTGCTCAACAAAATTGACAATCTCGTAGGTCTTGATAAGACGCTCATATACCTTACCTCCACAGGCTACGACAAAGAAGAAACATCAACAGACATTGCTAAGTATCGCATACCAATAGGCGATTTCAACATCAATCGCTGTGCCACCTTGCTCAACATGTACCTATGCGCCATGTTTGGCAATGGGCAGTACGTAGAAAGCTACTTTAGCAACCAATTTTACATCAACCACAAGCTGCTCGAGCAGAAGCAACTCAAGCTTGCAGAGATACTCGAGCATTGTGAAGATTTCCTTTTCCAATTCAGCGGCATCAGGGACGTTTTCACGGCCCATCGCATCACACAAGGTGCTTGGACACCAGGCATCAGCAGCGTTCGCAACGGATTCAATCCCAAATGCTCTGGCGATATCATCGTGCAAGTATCGCCAGGATGGAACATTGTCAACGAAGATAGAGGCACGCAAAA
The DNA here is from genome assembly GCA_030528885.1 of Bacteroidales bacterium. Classification (GTDB taxonomy): domain Bacteria; phylum Bacteroidota; class Bacteroidia; order Bacteroidales; family Bacteroidaceae; genus Minthosoma. The sequence continues at coordinate 46,236 of JAUMXY010000013.1, forward strand.
AATGCAACGCGATTCCTTCTTCGAGTTTCCGCTCATCTTTTTTGGATATACCATACAGGCAGAAAAGGTTGCCACGCCAGTCACTATCGACTGCATCGCGCCTACCGTCGCTCATCACATACGCATCAGAGCGCCCAATGCCTGCTCCACTCCCCCTCTCTTTTAGTCAAAACAAACAATAACGAATAAAACAAACAAACATATATGGCATTTTCATTAAACAAAATCTTAAGCAGCCTTTTTGGCAACAAGGCATCACGTGACATCAAGGAGATACGTCCAATTGTTGACCAAATACTGGCCATCGAACCTGAGATACAAAAGCTATCCAACGACGAGCTGCGTACCAAGGTAGACGAAATCAAGAACTATCTTCAAGACAAAGTAAAAGAAAAGCGTGCAGAAATAGCAGACCTCAAGAACAAAGTTCAAGAGGCAGACATAGACAAGCGCCAGCCCCTTTTCGAGGCTATTGACAAAAAAGAGATTGAAGTGCTCGACCTCTTTGAAGAAGGTCTGACTGAGGTGCTTCCAACCGTCTACGCCATTGTGAAAGACACGGCTAGACGTTTTGCAAACGCAGAGAATGGTGACATCATCGTCACAGCCAACGACTTCGACCGCGACCTCTCTGTCAGTCACGATTTCGTCGACATCGACGGCGACAAGGCCATCTGGCACAACCATTGGGTAGCAGGAGGCAACGAGATGACCTGGAACATGATACATTACGATGTGCAACTTTTTGGTGGAACAGTGCTCCATCAGGGCAAGATAGCCGAAATGGCCACAGGAGAAGGAAAGACTCTCGTCGCAACCCTCCCCGTATTCCTCAACGCCCTCTCACGCAATGGTGTCCATGTCGTAACGGTCAACGACTATCTGGCTAAGCGCGACTCGGAGTGGATGGGGCCTCTCTATATGTTCCATGGTCTTAGTGTCGACTGCATCGACAAGCATCAGCCCAATTCTGAAGCACGTCGCAAGGCCTATCAGGCAGATATCACCTTTGGAACTAACAACGAGTTCGGCTTCGACTACCTACGCGACAACATGGCCATGGCGCCCAAAGACCTCGTACAACGCATCCACAATTACGCCATTGTCGACGAGGTTGACTCCGTCCTCATTGACGACGCACGTACACCACTCATCATTTCAGGCCCTGTGCCTAAAGGAGACGTGCAGATGTTCGAAGAATACTGCCCCATCGTAGAACAACTTGTCGAGGCGCAGCGCCGACTTGCACAGAACTATCTGGCTGAAGCAAAGAAACTCATCGAATCAGAAAACAAAGATGACGTTACTGCAGGTTTCCTCTCCCTCTTTCGTGCCTATAAGAGCCTGCCAAAGAGCAACGCGCTCATCAAGTACCTTTCACAGCCAGGTATCAAGACTGGTCTCCTGCAGACAGAGGAAATCTACATGGAGAACAACAACCGTCGCATGCCTGAAGCCATCGAACCCCTGTTCTTCGTTGTAGACGAAAAGATGAAATCAGTTGAAATGACAGACAAGGGCAATCAACTCATAGCCAACATCGTCAAGGATGACACATTCTTCGTCTTGCCCGACATCACCTCGCAGCTCTCAGCACTCGAAAACGAGAAATTCGATTCCGAAGAAGACAAACTCGCCAAGAAAGACGCACTCATGCAGGATTACGCACTCAAGTCAGAGCGCGTCCACACCATACAGCAGCTGCTCAAGGCCTATACCATGTTTGTCAAAGACGACGACTACGTCATCATGGATGGCGAAGTTAAGATTGTCGATGAGCAAACTGGCCGCATCATGGACGGTCGCCGTTGGAGCGACGGTCTCCATCAGGCTGTTGAAGCCAAGGAGCGCGTCAAGGTAGAAGCTGCCACACAGACATTCGCCACCATCACCCTGCAGAACTATTTTCGTATGTACCACAAGCTTGCCGGCATGACAGGTACAGCCATCACAGAGGCTGGCGAATTCTGGGACATCTACAAGCTTGATGTCGTAGAGATACCAACTAACCGCCCCATCGCGCGCAACGACATGAACGACCGTGTCTACAAGACCAATCGCGAAAAGTACAACGCCGTCATCGAAGAAATCGTCAAGATGCGCAACAGTGGACGCCCCGTCCTTGTAGGTACCACCTCGGTCGAAATCTCAGAACTCCTCTCACGCATGCTTTCCATGCGCAAGATACCACATCAAGTGCTCAACGCTAAGCTCCACCAGAAAGAGGCAGACATCGTAGCGCTAGCAGGACAAAGTACACTGGGCGAAGTCATTAATGAAGACGGAACCAAAGAAGAGAAACTGCTAGGTGCAGTCACCATCGCCACAAACATGGCAGGCCGTGGTACCGACATAAAGCTCTCTGACGAAGTGAAAGCTGCAGGAGGACTCGCCATCATCGGCACAGAGCGCCACGAAAGCCGTCGCGTTGACCGCCAGCTGCGTGGACGTTCTGGACGTCAAGGCGACCCAGGCTCATCCATCTTCTATGTCTCACTCGAAGACAAGCTCATGCGCCTTTTCGCCAGCGACCGCATCTCCAAAGTCATGGACCGGCTTGGCTTCGAAGATGGCGAGATGATAGAGCACAAGATGATCAACCAATCCATCGAGCGAGCACAGAAGAAAGTAGAAGAAAACAACTTTGGAACACGCAAACACCTGCTCGAATATGACGATGTCATGAATAAGCAGCGCAAAGTCATCTATGAGCGCCGTCGCCACGCACTCATGGGCGAGCGCATCGGCATGGACATCGCCAACATGATTTGGGACAGAGTAGTCAAGATACTCAGCAACGGCGACTATGACAGCTGCAAGGAAGACTTCTTGCGCATCTTCGCCATGGACATCCCATTCGACATGGAAAAGTTCGAGAAGACAGGACGCCACCAGCTCGAAGACGAGGCCTTCGACATTGTCATCGATGCATTCAAGAAGCGCACAGCACGTCTCGCAGCCGTAGCATACCCAGTCATCAAAGAGGTTTATGAAACCAAAGGCGACATGTACGAAAACATCCTCGTCCCAATCACAGACGGACGCCGCATCTACCAAATAAGCATTCCACTTAAGGAAGCATACGAGACTGAAGGAAACTCCATCCTCGTCGCATTCGAGAAAGCCATACTTCTCCACACCATCGACGACGCATGGAAAGAAAACCTGCGCGAGCTCGACGAGCTCAAGCATTCCGTACGCAACGCATCTTACGAGCAGAAAGACCCGCTCCTTATCTTCAAACTCGAGTCAGTCAACCTCTTCGATAAGATGGTCAACGATATCAATAACGGGACCATCTCCGTACTCATGCGCTGCTCCATCCCCATAGCCGAAGAGCAGGATGTCAAGCAAGCACCACAGGCGCCCGTAGAAGAGCCACAGTACCAGAACCTCAAAGAGACGCACCAGAACCTCGATGAGCCTTCTGAAACACAGCGCCAGCAAGCACAAGCAGCACAGACAGACACACGTGCACGCCAGCCCATGACACCCGTTGTCAACAACGGGCCCAAAATTGGCCGTAACGACCCATGCCCATGCGGTAGCGGCAAGAAATATAAAAACTGTCATGGCAAAATGATGTAACCAACATCACATAACCTAATCCATAGAGGATATATCAAGAAAGAGTGCCCCCCGAAAGTTAGACAAAAACTTTCGGGGGGCACTTCATTTTGATACACCCACACTATATTTTATTCTTTTTGCATGTAGCATCTTTCATATTATCAGGTTTCTTATTTTTGTTTTGATAATATAGTTCAATACGGAGAAAAATTCAAAAAAGGGAAGTTTTATTTTGCCATTCCGAAAAATAGCTGTAAGTTTGCGGCAATTTTTTCAAAACAGAGGAAACTTAACAATATATATAATATAATAGAAACTAATGGTTAAGATTACAAAAGAAGCCGCTCTTGCTTATCATGCGCAGGGCAAGCCAGGTAAGATTGAAGTTGTTCCTACTAAGCCTTACAGTACACAAACAGACTTGTCGTTGGCGTATTCGCCAGGCGTGGCTGAGCCGTGTCTGAAAATCGAGGAAAATCCACAAGACGCTTATAAATATACAGCGAAAGGAAACTTGGTGGCTGTCATCTCTAATGGTACAGCCGTTTTAGGATTAGGCGACATTGGTGCCATGGCTGGCAAACCTGTAATGGAAGGCAAGGGATTGCTTTTCAAGATTTATGGCGGCATCGATGTCTTCGATATAGAGGTGAATGAAAAGGATGTGGATAAGTTCGTCGAGGCGGTCAAAGCCATTGCCCCAACTTTCGGAGGTATCAATTTGGAGGACATCAAGGCACCAGAGTGTTTTGAAATCGAACGCCGTCTGAAGGAAGAGCTGGATATCCCTGTCATGCACGATGACCAGCATGGGACTGCCATCATCTCCAGCGCAGGTTTGCTGAATGCTCTCGAAGTGGCAGGAAAGAAGATTGAAAATGTACGCATTGTTGTGAATGGCGCAGGAGCTGCAGCTATCTCATGCACAAAATTGTATGAAGCATTGGGCGCATCACACGAGAATATCGTAATGCTCGACTCCAAGGGGGTTATCCGTAGCGACCGCGAAGGACTCGACCGACCAGGCAACGAAATGAAGCGTTACTTTGCCACAGACCGCCGCGACATCAACACCTTGGAAGAAGCCGTACGCGGCGCTGACGTTTTCTTAGGTCTGTCAAAGGGTAATGTGCTTAGCCAGGAAATGGTGCGCTCCATGAACGACCATCCTATCGTTTTTGCCTTGGCTAATCCTTCACCAGAAATTTCATATGAAGATGCCATGGCTGCTCGTCCCGATGTCTTAATGTCTACAGGACGAAGCGACTACCCCAACCAAATTAACAATGTCATCGGATTCCCTTATATTTTCCGTGGAGCATTGGACGTAGCATCTACAGCCATCAATGAAGATATGAAACTGGCTGCCGTACGCGCTATTGCCGCATTGGCAAAGCAGCCCGTACCCGATGTTGTAAACGAAGTGTACCACGTTAACAATTTCACTTTCGGTCCCGATTACTTCATTCCTAAGCCCGTTGACCCACGCCTCATCACCGAGGTGTCCATGGCCGTAGCCAAGGCTGCCATGGAAAGCGGCGTGGCCCGCAAGCCTATCGAAGATTGGGAAACTTACCGCCAACACTTAAAGGAATTGATGGGACAAGAGAGTCAGTTGACTCGCCAGTTGCGTGAGACCGCCCGCCGCAATCCACAGCGTGTGGTATTTGCCGAGGGTATTCACCCCAATATGTTAAAGGCCGCTGTAGAGGCGAAGGCTGAAGGTATCTGCCACCCTATTGTGTTGGGCAATGACGAGGCTATTACCAAGATGGCAAAGGAACTTGACCTGAATTTGGACGGAATAGAAATTGTAAACCTGCGTCACCCTAACGAGGCAATGCGTCGTGAACGCTATGCTCGCATCTTGGCAGAGAAACGTGCCCGCGAAGGAGCAAACTTGCAGGAAGCCAACGATAAGATGTTTGAACGTAACTATTTTGGCATGATGATGGTAGAAACAGGTGATGCTGATGCTTTCATCACAGGACTTTACACCAAGTACAGCAACACCATCAAGGTTGCCAAGGAAGTTATCGGTATACAGCCTGGTTTCAAGCACTTTGGCACTATGCACATTCTCAACAGCAAACGAGGAACTTACTTCTTAGCTGACACCCTCATCAACCGCCATCCTGGAACTGACATTCTCATCGATGTGGCTCGTCTGGCAGACAAGACAGTGCGTTTCTTCAATCACACACCAGTCATGGCAATGCTGAGCTACAGCAACTTTGGATCAGATCCAGAAGGAAGTCCTGCCAAGGTACACGAAGCCGTTGATTACATGCAACGTGAATACCCCGACTTGGCAATTGACGGAGAGATGCAGGTAAACTTCGCTCTGAACACCAAACTGCGCGATGAGAAATACCCCTTCACTCGTCTGAAAGGCAAAGAGGTTAACACATTGATATTCCCTAATCTTAGTTCAGCCAACTCAGCGTACCAGCTCATGCAAGCCATGAGTGGCGACACTGAAATCATCGGCCCTATACAGATGGGATTGAACAAGCCTATACACTTCACAGATATCGAAAGTTCTGTACGCGACATCGTGAACACTACAGCTGTAGCGGTCATCGATGCTATCGTAGCAAAGAAAATTAAAGGATAAACATTTACCCTTGTATTTACAACAAACGTGAGGTCAATGAACAGAAAAAGATTCGTTGACCTCACGTTTGTTTTGTTGGCTCGATTGAATGGGGAAACGTTAAAAACACCTATTACTTTAATTCTTTTTTCACTTAGCAGGAGCCCACTTGCAGCGAACAGGCGATACGATAGTACCTTCTTCCTTCAACAGCTTCATTGCCTTATCAACCTCTTTACGGTCAAGACCGCTAAGTTCTGCAATTTTGCCAGCATTCAACGGAGTTCCTGCTTCTTTCATTGTCGCTAATACTTTCTCTTTTGTTTCCATAATTGATTTTTTATAAGTTATTAAACTAAAAACACATCCATGTTTTGACTGGATATTCATGATTATTATTAAGAACTTTTCGCAAATAAACTACCAGATTACAGCAATGCTACAATAATGACAATCAAGCAAGCTATACAGTAGAACATTTTGACAGTCGTTGTCAGAAGGAAAGACAAGAATGACATGGAGGCAACCTTGAGAGCATGGCGTAAGGTTGCCCGATTGATGAGTTCACCTATAAAGGCACCTACAAAAGGCCCCAGAATGATGCCCCAAGGAGCAAAAAACAGACCCACAACAAGTCCTGCAGTTGCTCCGAATGTGCTGAATTTTGAGCACCCCACTTTCTTCGTTAGCCAAATCGGGGCGACATAATCAACAACTGCAAGCAACAGCATCAAGATGCCTGCCACCCACAGCGTCACAGGCGAAACGCAAGAGTGGTCACGAAGCCACATCATCCATAATGCCATGTAACTAATAGGCGGTCCAGGCAGCAAGGGTACTATTACGCCTACAATTCCAACAAGCGCACTGACCAGCGCTAATATGAGCCAAACGTCTTCCATCCCATTGTACTATTTAGAGTAAACAATCGCACAAAACAACTCCTCTGAACTTCTACTACCACAAAAAAGATGCCACAAATCCTTACACCCACCTTCTTTAACTTCTTTTCTGACATGTTCTGCCATTTTTCCACCTCTATATACAATTTTTCTTTCGAATCGTAATAAGCATGCTTAGCAAAACCTCGTTTATTCTCCTCTTTGTTTTCAAGATTCTTTGATTATGCCTACCTTTGCAATCGTTATTTATTAAAAACAATGGAGCATTTAAATTCTATCAAATACAACATACTCCAAGGAACCGCTGACGACACGACCGCCATTGCGCAATTCCAAGTAGACATGGCGTTAGAGTCGGAAGGTACCAAACTCAACCTTGACACAGTAACACAAGGCGTCGCAGCAGCTATGAAAGACAGCGCTAAGGGTATATATGTCGTTGCTAAAGCAAACGATAATCCTGTAGCCAGCCTGATGATCACCCAAGAATGGAGTGACTGGAACAACCAATGGTATTGGTGGGTACAAAGCGTGTATGTCATGCCTGCACATAGGGGAAAAGGTGTGTATAAAGCCATGTACGAAAAAGTAAAGAAAATGGCAGCGGAGCATCATGTGACTCAAATACGCCTTTATGTGGACAAGACGAATCATTCCGTTCAGCAAGTGTACCAAAAGACCGGTATGCTGGAATGCCACTATCTGATGTACGAAGAACAACTATCCAAATAACAAATAGGAAAAGCATGATAGGAAAACAGCTATCGCCATCCGAGGCTTGCGAACAAAACATACGGGATTTATATGAGACTGCATTCCCGCCAGAAGAGCAGATTCCATACCACGATCTGCTGTATCTGATGGACATGATGCATCTCGATTTTACGGCCTATTATGAGGGAGAAAAGTTGGTAGGCTTCACAATTGTATACCCTAGGAAATCTTTTAATTGGTTCTGGTATTTTGCCGTAAGTGATAAACTTCGCGGGAAAGGCTATGGTCAGCAGATCCTGTCCATGCTGATGAATCGCTACAAAGACAGTACAAATATTCTAGACATGGAGTCTCCAGAACAAGTATGTGAAAACTTTGAACAGCGCCAACGCCGCCATTCCTTTTATCTGCGCAACGGTTTCCGCGACACAGGAATAGGGAAATCATTTGATGGAGTTGACATGACTATTCTCATCAATGGCACAGGAACATTCACCATGCAAGACTACGATGATGTGTTGAATGAGCTACGTTCATTTTGGAGTTCGATGCCAAATACTGATTAAAAACATAACAGGCCGAACAAAGATTCTCTTCGATCGGCCTGTTTGTATTATTGCTGCTGCAACCTTATCCGCAATGGAAATAAGTATTGACAAGTTTCAGCATCTCAGTCTGGTCGCCCTGTATGTCAGCACGCAACGTTCTGTCACCATAAGCACGAAGCCTTCTGATGATGCCGTCAATCATGGCTGGACTAAACACATTGTACTTTTCAAACACATCACGCTGCTTCTCCAGACAGTCGGCTGAAGCCTCACAGCTGTCAGGCAGCTGCGCCAAGTCCTTCAACTTGTCTTCGTTCTCCTTCTGATGAATGTTCACATTCACATAAGTCTTCTCAGCAATCTCCAAAGCATTGTCCAGTTCGAATCCATAGCGGCAAGCTACGGCAAGCCCTGCAATGAGCTGGTAGATGTCTGCCGAACCATCTGGCGAACGCATCTCAACGGTCTGCTTCTGCGTTGTATCATAATTGCTTTCCTCTTCAAGCGGATTAGCAATCTTGCACATGTCGCTCTTTGCTGCCCATCCAAGTGGAACGCGCACAAGCACAGAGCGGTTGCGGTCACCCCAACACACATTAGTTGGCGCTTCCTGATGAGGTACAAGACGGAAATATGAAGTAGGATTAGTGTTACCAAACGATGTGATAGACGGAGCCAACTGCATCATGCCGGCAATGGCACGGCGTGCTGTTGAAGAGAGCACCCCATTCTCCAGCATCTGGTTCTTTCCATCTTTTACAATACGCATATGGACATGAAGTCCTGAACCAGCCTTTCCTGCTGTAATCTTTGGAGCGAAAGTAATGTTGTATCCCAACTTGTAGGCAAGGTTGCGAATAATCCATTTAGCCACCATCAGCTGGTCAGCCGCATCCTCTGCATTAACAGGCAAGAACTCTATTTCATTCTGTTCGTAAATCATGCCGTCAATGGTGAAGTTGCCCACTTCTGAATGCCCATACTTAATCTGTCCCCCAGCCTGCGCTATATAAGCCATGCATCGAGTGCGGAACTCGTTGAACTTGGCATAAGGAGCTGACTCATGGTATCCCTTTTGGTCTGTTGCCGCAAACATTTCCGTATCAGGCGCGATAACATAATACTCCAATTCGCCCATCGCCTGGAACTCCATACCAGTCACTTCGTTGAACGCCCGGCATGCCTTACGCAGTGTGTTCTCAGGCGAGCTTTCCAGAGGCTTACCATCCTTGTCGAAATAAGAACAGAGCATGGAAAGAGTTGGAATTTCAGCAAACGGGTCAAGGAATGCTGTACTGAATCTTGGCAGCACATACAGGTCGCTGCTACCTGCCTCAATGAACGGGAACAGGCTTGAACCATCTACACGCTCGCCGCAAGTGAGGATGGCATCAAGATATGCTGCATTATTGATAACGAAGTTCAAAGTCTTCAGTCTTCCGTCTCCAGCAGGATACATGAAATTGACCATCTGGATGTCGTTCTCTCGAATGTAGCGAACGATGTCCGCCTTTGTGAATTCCTTGCATGGTTTGCCAAGGAATGCCACCACCCTGTTCGGGTTCAGTTCAAGTTCTTTGTTCATATAACTTTTATGATAAAATAGAATTAATTACAAACGCACCAAATTAGACCCAAGTTGCCTTTCAGGTCTTTCTGAAGGCAAATATACAAAAAAAAGAATATCTATCAGCTTTTTTCTTTTTTTTCTTCTTCCTTTCCTCATAGAAAAGCCATTTCTAGGAGCAGAATGTCGTTTCTGTGCTTTTTTTGAGTTCCTCCCCAAAGGCAAACGCTAACTCTTATCGTAGCACAACAAAAAACAGCCCCAGAAGTTTCCTTCTAGGGCCTTGCCTCTTGTGCTCCGCATCTTACACGTTGGGCAGAGTGCGCTTATTTCTTATATCCGCATTTCGGACAAACTCCTTTTTCATTCAGAGAAATTCCGCACCAAGGACACCTGTCAATATCCTTATGGCAATCAAATTCTTCAGACGCTTTATTTACACCACTGCTAAAGGTTATCTTTACAATATTCAGCTTATCCTTCAGCAAATCATAAACAATCTTTATCATCCCCTCCACTGTCATCGTTTCTTTCGTCACAACCAGACGACAATCAGGATATGCCTTTGCCCATTCCGTACAGAAGGCCTCGCCCTTCATCTTGTTCTGCGGATGTCCGTTTCTGATTCCCTGCTTCGCATAAACATCCAGCACGGCAGGCAGCAGCGGGTCATCCTCTCTCAGCACCAACGCATGGTCAAAGTTCTTCAGCACATCCCATGCCAGTTTCTGAATCTCATTGCATGGGTAAACCATGTTGACACCTTGATTGATAGAATCCTCAACCTCAATAGTCAAGACTCCAGTGTGTCCATGCAGATACTGCGCTTCGCCACGAAAACCATAAAAGCGGTGTGCATACTGCAAATCAAACGATGTGATACTTCTCATAATCTTTCCTCCTAAATTTTAAAATTAATAATTATTTGAGGTCATCAAGAGAAGACTTCCGTCCTCCCCCTTTGATGCGGAATATCTTATAGCGAGAAGCAACCCTGCAACAATCATCTTTTTCGCTGCAAATATAATTGAAAGCACGCATACCTTCATCATGTGTTTGTTTTTTTTAATACGATTTCTGCTTTTTTCACATCGTTGAAAAAGTAGCGCCAAGTTTACGCATCCATTAGAAATATTATTATTACTTTTGCATCGACTTATTAGAAAGAAATGAAAGAAAACACACCTCACAGCATCTCCAAAAGCATATTCCAGCGTTCCCCATGGGTTGCTCTCTTTGCGCTGACAGCGGCCATCGCATGGGGATGGGCATACCCGCTCATCAAATTGGGATTTTCAGAATTCGGCATTACCACAGATATGACAGGAAACAAGATGCTGTTTGCTGGCATCAGATTCACCATCTCTGGACTCATCGTGCTCTTCATGGCGCAAGCCACTCGGAAAAGCCTTCATGTGAAGGGATTCGCAGGATGGGGGTATGTAATTGCTTTTGCCCTTGTAAACACTACGTTCCATTATGCCTGCTTCTACATCGGGCTTTCTCACAGTCAAGGAGCCAGAGCCGCCATCCTCAATTCATCAGGCGTCTTCATTCTGGTATTGCTTGCCTGTCTCTGCTTTAAGAGCGACAAGCTGACTCTGCGCAAATCAGCAGGATGCGCAATAGGTTTTGCTGGTGTGATGGCTCTTAACATTGGAGGCGGCGATAGCGGAAGCCTCACCTTGCTCGGCGACGGCATGATTCTCCTGAATGCACTTTGTTCCGCTTTTGCCGGGCTGATGACACGAGGACTAAGCCGTTATGTGGACATTTTTGCAGGCACAGGATACAGCCTCGCCATTGGGGGCATCTTGCTAATTCTCCCCAGCCAGCTCATCGGCGGCACACTCCCGGCGGTAACTTGGGCAGGCATCCTCATCCTGCTGCTGCTCATCGGCATATCCACCATCGGTTTTACGCTCTACAACAAACTGCTCAGCTGCAATCCTGTAGGCAAAGTAGCCATCTTCAATTCGCTCATCCCTATCGTTGGAGCTCTCTCTTCATGCCTATGCCTCAACGAGCCTTTCTATTGGAAATACCTGCTGGCTGCTATCCTCGCCACCTCAGGTATTTACATGATTAACAAAGGGAAAAAGTAATCCTAAAATCCGCAACTATCATCCAATACACGATTAAGGGTAGATTTATGAGTCGTTAGTAGCAGCTTTCAGTAATAGGGTGTCCAATTTGATGTGCCCAAATGCCTAAGCAAGCGTCGCTGTAAC
>JAUMXY010000049.1 GCA_030528885.1 Bacteroidales bacterium
ACAACAGACAACGGACAACAGATAAAATGAAGAAACTGGCTATTGTCATATTGAACTGGAATGGCGCCAAGATGCTGCGCCGCTATTTGCCCACCGTGCTGGAAAACAGCGTTGGCGATGTGATTGTGGCAGACAATGCCTCCATCGATGGCTCGGTGAGCATGCTCTTGCAGGAATTTCCTCAAGTGCAGAACATTGTGCTCGAGCAGAACTTCGGCTTTGCCGATGGCTACAACCGCGCCTTGGCACAGCTATCGGGCTATGAGTACTATCTGCTGCTCAACTCTGATGTGGAGATACGGCAGAAAGACTGGAATGTGCCCATGATTCAGTATATGGACACCCATCCCGAGTGCGCTGCCTGCCAGCCAAAGCTCCTTGCGTTGAGGGATGACGGGCAACAGACAACGGACGACGGACGACGGGCGACGGAAAAGTTTGAGTATGCAGGTGCGGCAGGAGGCTATATGGACAAGTTCGGCTATCCCTTCTGCCGAGGGCGCGTGTTCGACACCATCGAGAACGACGAGGGACAGTACGACGAGATAGTCCCCCTCATGTGGGGCACGGGAGCGGCGCTGATGGTGCGTGCTTCCGACTGGCGCGAGAGCGGGGGGCTTGACGGCACCTTCTTCGCCCACATGGAAGAGATAGACCTGTGCTGGCGACTGCGCACCATGGGCAAGTCCATCGTGTGCGTGTCCCAGAGCACCGCCTACCACCTCGGAGGCGCCACGCTCCATCAGGGCAATCCGCGCAAGACCTTCCTCAACTTCCGCAACAACCTGCTCATGCTCTACAAGAACCTGCCCGACAGCGAGCTTACCTACGTCATGCGCGTGCGCTGCATCCTCGACCACCTTGCTGCCCTCCAGTTCCTGCTCAAAGGCGACTTCCAGAACTTCTCCGCCGTGCTGCAGGCGCGACGCGAGTTCAAGCAGATACGCCACGACTACGACCGCGGCAGGCGGCACGTGCAGCAGCTGCGCACCAGCGAGCGAGTGCCTCAGCGCATGGAGTTCATGCTCCTGTGGCAGTACTATGTGAAAGGAAAGAAAACCTTTTCCGCACTGATGAAAGGAGAGAACGAATGAGACCATTCATGCTGGCAGCCCTTTCGATGCTCCTGCTGAGGGCGTTCGCTCTCCCCGCCCATCCAGAGGGAGGAGCTGAAGGCACCTTCTCCGTCTTTGGCGCGTGGATGATGGTGAGCGAGATTGCCCCCGACGGCAAGGAGTCCCCATCGATATACACGCAATACACCCGCTGTAAAATCTACGACCCCGACAGCACCTACTACTCAGTGCAGCTCCATGCCGTAGGCGACGAGATGATGATGATCGCCCACGAGATGGGACGCTACCGCCTCAACGACTCCGTCTATATAGAGAATGGGCGAGAGATGCCCTTCGAGTGGGTGAACGACACCACCTTCATCACCACTTTCCAAGGCTATAAAGAAACTATGGTGCGCTCCTCCACCATCACCGCCGAGCGTATGGAAGAGATACGCGAGCTGGTCAGGAAATACCCCGACAGCGCCAACTCGCCCGTCAAGCACTTCGTCTTCTCCACCACCGAACGGCAGCTGAAGCAGACAAACCGCTTCTTCCTGTACATTATTATCGGCATGGGCATCCTCGCTGTCGGCGTGGCAGTCTATGTCCATCGCCTGCGGCAGCGCAAGCGCGAGGTGGAGCGCAAGCTGGCAGAAATAGAAGAAGAGCGTACCCTGCGCCCCGAAGTGGTGGCGGACGCCATGAAGCTGGTGGAAAGCGAGTTCTTCCAATCTGACTATTACATCGCCCTGCGCCAGCGCATCGAACAGGGCGGCAACATCAAGCCCTCCGAGTGGAAAGAGCTGGAGCAGCAGCTCAAAGCCGTCTATCCCCGATTCGGCAGCAGCCTCTACGGACTCTACAACCTCTCGCCCACCGAGTACCAGCTCTGCCTCCTGCTCAAGATTCGCACCGCTCCTGCCGAGATAGCCACCGTGCTCAACAAGGACAAGAGCACCATCAGCAGCATCCGCAAGCGGCTCTACAAGAAAGTTTTCGGCAAGGAAGGGACAGGAAAGGACTGGGATGAGTTTATTCTTTCACTTTAACGGCTGACAAGCTGACAATGAATTTGTTGCATGGAGTTTGCAAACTATTTGCAAACTCCTTTTTTGTATCCTCAAGCAAAAGCCAACTATTTGCCAACTCCCAACTCTTGCAGCGAAGCGGGAGTTTTGTACCTTTGCCAACGAAAAGACAAACCCAAAACCTCAAAAAATGAAAAAGATTCTCTTTTTATTCGTCTTGTTGCTGGCTGTGTCGGTACAGGCACAAGAGCCAGCCAAGGCTCAGCAAGTGGAGTACACCGTCAAGGGTGTGAGCAAGGAAAATGGCAAGATGGTCTATCTGGAAGACAAGTTGACCTCCAAACTGGTGGACAGCGTCACCGTAGCCCAAGGAAAGTTCGTGTTCAAAGGTCAGGCAGACAAGGATGCCATCTTTGCCATCACGTTCGACCCGAAAGACTGGCAGAGTTGGCACACCCTGTTCTTCAATGACGGCAAAACCATCCGCGTCAACATGAACGACAGCACACTGAAAGGTTCGCCGCTGAACGAGCGGCTGGCCTACTATAATAAGGAAATTCTGGGTTTGCCCAGCAGTTATTATCCAGAGTATAAATATAAGATGACCAAGAAGATGTTTGAAGAGGAACGCGAGTCCCTTCTTCCTGCTGCACTCATCGTGGAAGGCCAGAGAACCTTTGGGTCGAAAGGACTGCTTCGCATGCTGGACGAGAAGCCAGCCTACGCCCAGCATCCAAAAGTCAAGCAATATGCGGAGGGGCTGAAGAGGATGGCTACGGCAACAATTGCCGTCAGCTCAGGCAGGACAGACAAGCAGAAAGCCGCCGACAGGGATGCGAAGGCAGCCTTCATCGGCCAGCAGTTCACCGACTTCGAGATGGTGGACACCTTGGGTAACACCCACAAAATCAGTGAATATGTTGGCAAAGGGCATTGGGTGCTTGTCGATTTCTGGGCTTCATGGTGTGGTCCCTGTCTTCGTGAGATGCCCAACGTGGTGGCGGCCTACGAGAAATACCACACAAAAGGACTTGACATCGTTGGCGTGTCCCTTGATGGAAACAGGATTCCGTGGGTGAAGGCCATCATCAAGCAGAACATGCCGTGGGTGCATCTTTCTGACCTGAAGGGAAGGGAGTCGCTGGTCACCAAAGTCTATAAAATTGACGCCATCCCCGACAACCTGCTCATCGACCCGCAAGGCAAAATCGTAGCTCGCGAACTGTATGGCGAGGCGCTGCACGAGAAACTGAAAGAAATCTTTGGAGAATAGAACGGCAATGCTCCGTGCCAGTGAAACGGAAATACATTAGATTCTCGTAAAGGAGTAGATTAGTAAAAAAAGAAGATTAGTTCAAACATGCGTGTACACACCCTCTCCATTCGCAGTGATGCGCGTGGAGATTATCCCAATAGTTACAAACCTTAAAAAGCATAGACAGAATGAAAAGTTTGAGAAAGATAATGATGGGAGCGTTGTGCCTGAACCTGCTGGCGTGTCAGCACACGTCGCAGACAAGAGACGTGCTCGAAGTCATCTTACCTACAGGCACAGAAGGCTTCGTAGAGGTCACCTTTGGCGAGCTGGCAGAGCGGGTTGATACGTTCCCTCTTGTGGATGGGCGTTTGGTGATGGAAAAAGAGGGCTTGCCAGTGTCAGTCACTCTGAAGTATCTGAAAGAGCAGGATGCCGACAGCACGGTGTGGCTGGCTGTGCAAGGAGCGCTGTCTCGATGGGGAAATGTCCCCTTAGGGCATGGGTACACCCTGCTCACCTTCGATTCCTTGCCCTCGCCAGTCGCTGTGGGGACCATCGCCGATGAGTATGGTGACTTCGAAGCACTCGATGTCTTCTACAATAACCCGCAGCGCTTTCGGAGCGAGGCGTTTCTGCAGGCACATTCCCAAAGCCTGTGCGCGCTGAAGCTCATACCCCATTCATGGGATGCCGACACGTTGCAGAGGGTCTTGGAGTGTTTCTCTGCGTCTCTGCGCAATTCTCCGAAAGGGCAGGAACTGCAACGCCTCATAGCGTCGCGCAAGGAGCAGGGCGGTGTAGCCAAACTCTTCCCCATGTGGGATACGGCTGGTGTGGCTCATGGTTTTCAGGAGTGTCTTGACGGGAAGGACTATATGCTGCTGAACCTGTGGGCAAGCTGGTGCGGCCCCTGTCGTGCCGAGATACCCGAACTGATAGCATACGAGGAAGAATGTCGTGACCGTGTGGCATTTGTCTGCGTGACCATCGACGAAGACAGAGACGCTTGGCTGAAAGCGGTGGATGAACTGCCGAAATGCGCATGGGCAAACCTCTCCACGAAGTTTGATGGCAGCCCAGAAGGACGACCACGTCCCCCTCTCTTCAATAATGGCTTCGTTCCTTTCTTCTACATCCTCGACAGAGAGGGAAACACCGTTTACAGTTCGTTGGAATGTGGGGGCGGAAAACCTTTGGACGATGCAAAAGAAAGACTCGAAGAACTGCTGGAAGTGCAGCAATAGATATTTTGTGTAAAAACCAAACTTAAACCTTTACAAGTATGAAAAAGCTTTTAATGATTGTGGGTGTCTTCGTGTTGGCGCTGACCGCACAGGCACAGAACCGAGTGATTGTGAACCCCGACTATGAAGTGGAAGAAGGATCTGTCATCTCTCTTGTCAAGGTGGAACAGACTGACACGGCAACAACGCTGCATGTCAATGTGCAGTGCAACTTAAGTGGATGGTCTGCAACCAATTGCTGGATAGAGGCGAATGGCAAGCGATATGCTCTCAAGAGCGGCTTCCGCATTCCTACGTTGAACGGGATGGAACTGAAGGAGGACAAGGAACTCCCTACCTTTAATACGGCAGGCGAGAAGACGGGCACGTGGTTCATCAAAGGCGGCGCAGAACCGTTTGTGGAGGGGAAAAGGTACACGAATACTGGCCAGATGGATTCGCTCGTCCTTCATTTTGAGCCGTTCCCGGCTGACGTAACTGAGTTTGATTTTGGTGACAACATCCGTAAAGTCAGCCTTGTCAAGACACGAAAGGAGGAGGCGATAGCCGATTCGCACATCCTTGTCATGCCCGATGCTGCTCCCGAGCAGTTCTTCGATGCCATTGCCGCCATGTTTCCAGGCAAGGTGGTCTTTATCGACCTGTGGGCGACATGGTGCGGTCCTTGCAAGCTCGGCATCCGCAAGATGGGTCCTATGAAGAAGGAACTGAAGGATAAGGATGTAGTGTTTGTCTATATCACCAATGAGTCAAGTCCAGAGGAACTTTGGCGCAAAAGCATCGCTCCCATGTCAGGCTATCACTTGCGTATGTCCAGCAGTTACTGGGACAAACTCGGAATGGAAGGGGGCATACCTCAATACTATCTCTACGACCGGCAAGGCAAGCAGGTTCTCCACCTCGTTGGCTTTGGCGATGGAACAGAGAATTATTTCAAAGAGGAAATTCTGAAAGCTTTGGAAAAGTAATGCTTGGCGAAACGTACCCCTCGGGTCCACCATACCGTACCCCTCGGGTCCACCTCATCGTACCCCTCGGGTCCGCTTTCAGTTTCTGAGGCGTATTGGGATTGCTTTCCCCTCTCATCTGTACGATGTTGTAACAACTCAAGTTGATAGAAATTAGTTTTTAATAAGCATGCATACGCTCGCACTGTCACTGATGATTGTGCGAGCCTTTTTTGTTTGTGGGATGCTTTTATGTAGGTGCTTTTTCTTTTTTTTTTTGCCTGAAAGAGTGAATGTTATGAAAAAATGTTGTAATTTTGTAGCAAATTGCGGGTGCTCTGTGCGTGTATGGCAGAGCAGAACGCTTGATACTATGATAATTAACCTTTTTATGTATAGATTTTTTCTGATTCTTTCTTTTGCTGCACTATGCTCTGTGCTTGCACCGATGACGGTGGCGGGACAGGAGCGTGTGGTGCCAGTGCCTAATGCGGAACGAATGGCTTCGCCGCATGTCCGAGTGCTGTTTCAGGACAGCGAGGGCTTCATGTGGTATGGTATGAAATCGGACGGCCTGTACAGCGATGACGGCTACAACCTTGCTGTAATACGTGCAGACTTTCTGCATCCCGAGGTGCAGATGAACAACAACATCACAGCTATCTGCGAAGATGGCAGGGGGCGCTTGTGGATTGGCACGAAGCGTGGCCTCTACATCTTGGACAAGCGCGACTACAGCATTTACCCTACGGGTGACGAGGAGCTGCAGATATGGACGTTTGACGCGCTGAAAGCGAGTGGCGGTGACTCGGTGCAGGCATACGCCAACAGACAAGTGCTGACCTATGACGGTGAGGGCAGGTGCGTTGGCAGAACGCCTGTGGAGACGAATCCGCTGGTGACGCAGAGCAGGAAAGAACTGACTGACAGAAGGGGAAATTTTTGGCAGATTGACGACGATGGCATCCCTTCGGTGAAGATGCGTCCTGTGGCAGAGCTGAAAGAGGTGGAGCTGGCGGAGCTTCCGCTGTGCGGCAATGTGCCCGTCGATTGGATTGAGCTGTCCGAGGAGCAACACAAGCATAACGTGTGGCGCGATGCTGACAGTACGATGTATGCAAGCACCAACAAGGGCTTGTGGGTGGCGAGAAAGGGAGAAGAGCCTGAACAGCAGGGTCCTGAGTTTGGTGTGGTCAATGCTCTGTCGCCAGGCGAGGATGGCACAATCTACATGAACACGGAATGGCAGGGGCTGGTCAGCTACACGAACGGCATCGTAGAAAGGCTTGACCAGTCGATACGCAATGCCTTCAACATCTGTTTTGACCAGGGAAAGCTGTGGATATGCACCAGCGACGGAAAGCTGCTGCTCTATGATGTGGCGACGAAGGAAAAGGTGGACATGTCGAACCAATGCCGCTTGCAAGGGGATGCTCCTATCGGACTGGCGGTGTTGCAAGGTAAGGTGTGGTTGCTGTTTGACCATCGTCTCCTTATTTATACCATCTCCGAGAATCCTGATGACAAGCCTGTGATGCGCTGCATCAGTCCGTCAGACCTTGAGCCGCGTCCAGCTTTCTTCAGGGGACTTTACACCGATGGGAAGAGCCGCATCTTTCTGGAGTGTGAACAGAAGAGCTACGAGTTACTGCTGACGGATGACGGACAGAAGATGGATGAGGAAGAGGCGATTGTGCTGTCGGCTTATGAAACGGCGAACGGCATGCGCAGACCAGGCATGAATACGAACCAGCTGAATTTGGAGGCAGATGAGCGCGTGGTGCATCTTTATCTCACCACGTTTGACCATATGAACACACGGCATGTGCGTTTCGCCTATCGCTATCGGGGTGAGCAGGAATGGCAATATCTGGAAATGGGGAAGAATGATGTGCTTCTTACACGCCTCTCCAGGGGCGAGCAGACTGTTGAGGTGATGGCGACAGGCGTGGACGGGCAATGGAATGAGTATGTGCTTGAACTGACGATTTTCTGTAAGCCACACTGGTGGGAGTCAGCGTGGGCGTATGCTGCCTATGTACTGGGGGCATTGGTGTTGCTGGCTGTAGGATTCTGGTCAGCATCGCTGCTGAAGAAGTCACCGCAGTAGTTATCGTCGAGAGTGCTGGTATAGGCATATTGGTTTTTGCGCTGGTATTGTTCTGCTGTTTCGAGCAACTGCATGAATCGTTCAGCTCGCAAGGGATTCATCTTCCCCTTTGCGAGCTGTTTCTTTTGGTACTTAATCCAATTGAGCATCTGATGCTCCTCTAAGCGGTGCTTGGAGGGGCGTCTTTTCTCTTCTGCCATGAAGGCCATGATATGGTTGTAGTGCGTATCCCAATGTTCTTCCTGTGTCATAGGGCTTAGTGATGGGTATAGATAAATCTCAGTATGAAGAAGATGGCGAGGATATACATGACGGCGGAGAGGTCTTTCTGTCGTCTGGTGAAAAGCTTGATGATGACATAGGCTATCATGCCGAGTGCAATGCCTTCGGAGATGCTGGAGGTGAGGGGCATGGTGAAAGCGGTGATGAAGCAAGGAACGGCTTCGGTGGGGTCGGCTAGATTGATGTCTTTCAGTGGGTGCAGCATTAGGAAACCGACAAGGAACAGGACGCAGGCTGTGGCGGCTGCAGGGATGGTCATGAAGAGCGGCGAGAGGAAGAGGGCGGCGAGGAAGAGTATGGCAACCGTGAAGGAGGTGATGCCTGTGCGTCCTCCTGCAACAACGCCAGCGGAGCTCTCTGCATAGGTGGTGACGGTGGAAGTGCCCAGCAGAGAACCTGCTGTGGTGCCGATGGCGTCTGCCATCATGGCGTGGCTGATGCGGGGAATTTCTCCATCTTTCTTTACCATGCCTGCACTGGTGGCTGCACCGATGAGTGTTCCGATGGTGTCGAAGATGTCCATGAAGAGCATGATGAAGATGGCGGCGTAGTAGTTGAGGTCGATGGATAGCAATTTACCAAAGTCCAGTTTGAAAGCGATGGGCTCTATGGATGTGGGCAGAGCAATGGGTGAGAACCCTTCGGGAATAATCGTTACGCCGAGGGGAATTCCTATCAACGTGATGGCAACGATGGCGTAGAAGAGGGCTCCTGGAACGCGTAGCGCGAGCAGGCTGCAGCCTAACAGGATGCCGATGGCGGTGAGCAGGGCTGTGGGTGTCCATGCGCCCAGGGTGGTCAGCTCGTTGGGGTCTCCGACGATGATGCCGCTGTTTTTCAGACCGATGTAACCGATGAAGAGCCCGATGCCTGCCGAGATGGCATAGCGTAGGTTGGTAGGCACGGAATTGACTATGGCTTCACGCACCTTGAAGATGGTGAGGAGGATGAAGATGATGCCTTCGATGAAAACTGCGACCAACGCTTCTTGCCATGTGTATCCCATGTTGACGACAAGGGTGTAGGCGAAAAAGGCGTTGAGTCCCATGCCTGGGGCTAAGGCTAATGGCTGCTTCGCGTAGAATGCCATGACCAAGGTGGCAACGGCGGCTGCCAGGATGGTGGCTGAGAAAACCGCGCCTTTGTCCATGCCTGCGCTGGACATGATCTGCGGGTTGACTGCCAAAATATAGCACATGGTGAAGAAGGTCGTGAATCCTGCAAAAAATTCGGTTCTGAGACGATGTTGTTTGGGGTTGAACCCTGTCAGTTGATAGAAAAGTTTTTTCATTGTATATGAGCCGCTTTGGATGTTTGCTTGGACAAAGATATTTATTTTTTGTGAATGTGTCGCCGAATGTGTGAAAAAATGTTATTGTTGATGGGTGATTGGGTTGTTGGGGAATACTTTTGAAGGCCTAAAGTGAGGATGAGCAGTGCAGTGTAGCAGAGAAGGGTGACGAGGGCGTCGGGGTGCCATTCGATGGTGGAGAAGGGGAGCGTGGCTATGGTTTCGGTGATGCTGTTCATGGTGGTGGCGGTCCAGTTGAGCAGTTCTGTGAGCACGGCATTGATGGATGGCGACCAAAGGAATGTCCACCAAAGGATGCTGCCCCACATGAGCAGATAGACGAAGGGGAGAATGGCGAGGTTGCTGATGATGGAAAGGATGGGGATGTTGCCGAAGTGATGCGCTACAAGCGGAGCGGTAAAAAGGGAACAGATGAAGGTGATGCCTATGGTGGTCCATAGGGTAAGTATGAATGGAGAACGCGATGGGCAGGTTCTGATGAGCTGTTTGTTGAATAGGCTGATGCTGCAGACGGAGATGAATGAGAGCTGAAAGCCGATGTCGTGCAGGAGGAAGGGATTGATGCAGAGCATGAGGAAAAAGGCGAGTGCACAGGAGTTTAGCGTGATGTTTTCACGAGAAAGCATCTGGCTGAGCAGCAGCAGGCTGAACATGATGACTGCACGAACGAGTGAGGGGGACATGCCTGTCATGAGTGCATAGCACCATAGCGCAGCGATGATGAGGGTGTTGCTGACCCATTGCCAGCGGCGAGGAAGCATTTTCTTGAGGAAAAAGAACTGCATCATCATGGCGATGATGCCGACATGGAAGCCTGAGAGCGCTAACACATGACTGATGCCTGCACGTGCATAGGCAGTACGGGTGGCTTTAGGTATTTCGCCTTTCCTCCCGATGGTCATGGCTTCGATGATGCTGGAAGCTTCTTGGCTGATGCCGTTGGCCTCGTAGATATGATGCAGCTTTTCTTGCAAATCCTTGAATGATTGGAGAATGCCTGGTGTGGCATGGCGCGGTTTTACCTGCCATTGGTGGGGTGGCGCATAGGCGGTTGCGCAGATGTCTTGATGAAAAAGGTAGCGTCTGTACTTTGCAAAGATACCCCCCCCACTTTCTGTTGGTGCCAGATGCCTGATGCGGGCAAGGATGGTGTCCCCTGCTTGCAGCGAGGCGATTTTCCCTTCCTCCTTTCCTCTTTCTTTCCCTATATATACAATAATGTGTGTTCCATTGTCTTGCATCAGGTTGAGTGCCCATGTCTTGGCTTTCTCTTGCGGTGGTTCTGCCAGTATGCCTTGAATGGGGTGGGTGTCTGGAGGTGTGCCTTGGGTGATGCGTTGTTGCTTGGCTGTGTGGAGGGTCATGCCGATGAGGGCGTAGAGTAGGGTGGCGGCGATGCCGAACTTGTGTGATTGGTGGGTTGGGGCAGTCTTGACGTAGTGGTGTGTAAGGGCGAGGGCTGTGCTGCTGAGGATGAACAGGGTTTGGGGGTTGGGGGGTGCTGGCAGCAAAATCGCCCCGACCATCCCAAGGGTGAAGGGAAGGACGAGGCGAAGAAGGGGACTGTTCTGCCATTTCATCTTCTCTCTCTGCTCAGTTCTTCTGTATCTGTTTCAGTTGCTTGATGCGTTCTTCTGGCTGTTCGGCTCCGAACACGTAGCTGCCTGCTACGAGCACGTCGACTCCTGCCTGTACGAGGCGGGGGGCGGTGTCGGCGTTGACGCCGCCGTCTACTTGGATGAGGGTGTGGCTGCCTGTGCGCTGGATGAGTTCCTTGAGCTTCTTGACTTTCTGGATGGAGTGCTCGATGAACTGCTGTCCGCCGAAGCCGGGGTTGACGGTCATGAGGAGCACCATGTCTATGTCTTGGATGATGTCTTCAAGCACGTGGACGGGGGTGTGGGGGTTGAGGGTGACGCCTGCCTGCATGCCTGCATGGTGTATCTGCTGGATGGTGCGGTGCAGGTGGGGGCAGGCTTCGTAGTGGACGTTCATGATGTGGGCGCCGAGGGCTTTGACTTGGGGGGTGAACTTGCCGGGGTCGACTATCATGAGGTGCACATCGAGGGGTTTCTGGCAGTGCTTGGCTACGGCTTCGAGCACGGGGAAGCCGAAGCTGATGTTGGGCACGAAGACGCCGTCCATGACGTCAAGGTGGAGCCAGTCGGCTTCGCTGCGGTTGATCATGTCGAGGTCTTTGGCCAGATGGGCAAAGTCGGCTGAAAGGAGGGAGGGTGATACTAGGGGCATTATTTAATTGATAATTGATAGTTGATGATTGATTGTTGGCTTCGCTTGTCCGTTGTCCGTTGTCTGTTGTCTGTTGTCCGTTGTCCTCACTTCAACGTAAAACTGGTTTGTCCTATCATCTGCTTGTCGCAGAAGATGAAGAGCTTGTAGGTGCCTGCTTCGAGGAACTCGGCTACGTCGCTGTACATGGTGATGGCTTGTTCTTCGCCTGTGTATTGGATGTATTTCTTTTCGGTGTATTCGAGTTGGGTGTCTTCGTAGGGGAAGGTGCCTTTGTTGCCCATCACTGTGTTGTCGGGCTTGAGGATGCGGGCGTAGATGATGCGTTCGCCGTTGGTGGCGGTGACGTTTTTGACGATGGTGAAGCCGAAGGAGATTTTCTTCACGTTTTTCACTTTGGCGGTGTCTTTGCTGCGCTTGTTGAGGGGGGTGACCCAGAAGCCTGTGGCGTCGAGCTGTGCGGCGATGTCCACTTTGTCGCGAAGTTCGTTGCGCTCGTTGGCGAGGTGGGTGATTTGTGTGTTGGCTGCTGACATCTTTGCTTTGATTTCTTTGTTCTCTCTGTTGAGCGTCTGGTTGAGCTGGTTGAGGGAATCGACTTGCATGATGTAGCTTTGCAGCACTTTGCGCAGGGAGGCTATCTCTGCCTTGAGCCGCTTGATTTCGGCGGCATCGGTGGCTTTGGTGCGCTCCAGCTCTTCGAGCAGCTGCTGTGTGTGGCGACGTTCTTCTTCTATCTGGGCGATGAGGCTGTCGTTGCTGAGCTTGCTCTGGAGCATCTCGTATTGGAGGTCGAACTCTTGGTACTGGCTGGCCATTTCTTGCTTGTTGATTTCGGCCAGCTCGAGCAGCTCGTCGTTCTGCTGTTGCTGTTGGACGAGGAGGATGCCTAATACTGCGATGCCTATGGCTAGGAGGGCGGCGGCGATGCCTGTCAGAATGAGCTTGGTGGGTTTCTGGCGGGCTGGCGCTTGTTGTTCTTGTGAAGAGTCTGTGCGAGGTGCTTCTTCCATAAGGTAGCCTGTTTTAGGTGGGGAGTGGGGGGAGACCGCCCTTCTTGCGGGGCGGTCTCTTGGGGGTTATAATTCTGCTAGTTCTATGATTCGGTCAACGGCGGCTTTCAGTCCGTCGGAGTTCTTGCCGCCTGCTGTGGCGAAGTGGGGCTGACCGCCACCGCCGCCTTGGATGAGCTTGCCTGCTTCGCGAACGAGCTTGCCTGCGTTTTTGCCTTCTGCCACGAGGTCGTCGGAGAAGGATACGGTGAGGGTGGGCTTGTCGTTGGTGGTGCTGCCGATGGCGACGAGCAGGTGCTCGGGGAATTGTGCACGGAGCTGGAATGCGATGTCTTTGGCATTCTGTGGCTCTATGGGCAATACGCCTGAGATGACTTTCACGTTGTTGATGGTCTGTGACTTCTCTATCAGCATTTTCTTGAACTCTAATGCTTTCTGTGCCTTGAATTCGTCAACCTGGGCTTGCAGCTCTTTGTTTTCGGAGATGGCTTTTTGGATGGTTGACATGAGGTCGGGCGCATTGTTGAGGAGGGCTTTCAGGTCGGTCATGAAGTCTTGCATCTTGTCAAGCATGTATTCCACTTCTGTGCCTGTGATGGCTTCGATGCGTCGAACGCCTGCTGCAATGGAGCTTTCGCTGATAATCTTCATCATGCCGAGACAGCCTGTGCTTGAGGCATGGCAACCGCCGCAGAACTCGACTGAGGTGCCGAACTGGACAACGCGAACCTTGTCGCCGTATTTTTCGCCGAACAGGGCGATGGCGCCGAGTTTCTTGGCCTCTTCGATGGGGTAGTCGCGGTATTCCTTCATCGGGATGTTCTCGCGTATTTTGGTGTTGACGAGATGCTCTACTTCGCGAATCTGCTCGGGGGTTACTTTCTCAAAGTGTGAGAAGTCGAAGCGCAGGCTGCTGTCTGTCACCAGTGAGCCTTTCTGCTCGACATGGGTGCCGAGCACTTCGCGCAGTGCCTCGTCGAGGAGGTGGGTGCAGGTGTGGTTTGCCTCGATGGCGCGGCGGCGCTCCACATTGACGCATGCCATGAATTCGGCTGTGGGCTGCTCGGGCAGCTTGTCCACGATGTGGATGGCAACACCGTTCTCTTTCTTGGTGTCAAGCACTTGAATCTCTTCGTTTTCGCTGACCAGCACGCCTGAGTCGCCTATCTCGCCACCCATTTCTCCGTAGAATGGGGTCTTGTCGAGGATTACCTCGTAGGCTGTACGTTTCTTCTGCTGCACTTCGCGGTATTTCACGATGTGGGCAGGGTGCTCTGTATAGTCGTAGCCGACGAACTCGCTTTCTGCATCGCCGAGGACAACCCAGTCGCCCAGCTTGACTTCAGCTGCGTTGCGAGCACGGTTCTTCTGCTCCTGCATGCAGGCGTCGAAGCCCTGCTCGTCAACAGTTAAGCCCTGTTCGCGGCAAATTAGTTCGGTGAGGTCGAGGGGGAAACCGAAGGTGTCGAACAGCGTGAATGCCTTGTCGCCAGCAATCTCAGTCTTGCCTTCAGCCTTTGTCTCGTCGATGACGCCCTGCAAGAGCTTGATGCCGTTTTCGAGGGTGCGTAGGAATGAGCTTTCTTCTTCCTGCATCACCTTCATCACCAGCTTCTGCTGTGCGGCAATCTCGGGGAAGGCATCGCCCATCTCGTTGACGAGGGTGGGGACGAGCTTGTAGATGAATGCTTCTTTCTGGCCAAGGAAAGTGTAGCCGTAACGAACAGCGCGGCGCAGGATGCGGCGAATCACATAGCCTGCCTTGGCATTGGATGGCAGCTGGCCGTCGGCAATGGCAAAGGCGATGGCACGAAGGTGGTCAACCACAACGCGCATGGCAATGTCTTTCTTCTCGTCATCACCATACTTGCAGCCTGCCATGTCGGCCAGCACCTTGATGAGTGGCTGGAAGATGTCTGTGTCATAGTTGGATGTCTTGCCCTGCAATGTACGCACCAAGCGTTCAAAGCCCATGCCTGTATCGATAACTTTAGCTGGAAGACCCTCCAGTGAGCCGTCAGCCTTGCGGTTGAACTGCATGAATACGAGGTTCCAAATCTCAATAACCTGAGGATGGTCTTTGTTCACCAGCTCACGTCCAGGGACTTTTGCTTTCTCTTCTTCAGAACGGGAGTCTACGTGAATCTCAGAACAAGGACCGCATGGCCCAGTGTCGCCCATCTCCCAGAAATTGTCATGCTTGTTGCCGTTGATGATGTGGTCTTTGGGCAGGAACTGCTCCCAGATGCCAGCAGCCTCGTCATCGCGTGCCAGACTTTCTTCCTCACTGCCTTCGAAGACTGTTGCATAGAGGTCTTTGGGGTCAATCTTCAGTACGTCAACAATATATTCCCATGCCCAGCTGATGGCTTCCTTCTTGAAGTAATCGCCGAAGGACCAGTTGCCCAGCATCTCAAACATGGTGTGGTGGTAAGTGTCGTGTCCTACTTCCTCGAGGTCGTTGTGCTTTCCGCTTACGCGCAGACACTTTTGACTGTCAGCCTGGCGGCGACACTTGGGGGTGGCGTTGCCTAAGATGATGTCCTTAAACTGATTCATGCCTGCATTGGTGAACATCAGTGTCGGGTCGTCTTTCACGACCATTGGAGCTGATGGCACAATCAGGTGCTCTTTGCTTTCAAAGAATTTCTTGAAAGATTCGCGTATTTCTTTTGCTGTCATATAGTTTGTTGTTTAATTTTCTAAATTGCAAAGTTACGAACTTTCCACAAAATAACCTTGGATATGCCGTTATAATTGAATGAAAAGAAAAAAATAAGCCGTCATAATCAGATTTTTGACTATGACGGCTTTCCTTTCTGAATCAATACTGAGGTGTCGGAGCATGTATGGATGTCCTTCACTTGGCGCGAGCTTGATTAGTCCATCTCTTTGATGAGTCGTTCCATGGCTTGGTCAAGGCTGCCTGCCAGCGTCATGTTGCCAATCTTGCGCAATGGTTCACGCTTGCCTGAACGAAGGTCCTTGAGGCGTTTCTGAAGCATCTTTTTGACAGCATTGCGCAGCTTCTGGTCTTGGCAGTGTTGAATGACGGGTGTACTGAATTTGCAAAGCTCCAGGTCATTCATGTCGAGGTCCTTGCTGTTCCAGTATTCCTCCAGCGTGCTGACGTAAAGCTCCCAGTCTTGCTTCTTTTCTGCATAGCCAATGAGGGTCGTTAGCCGAATCTGTTCGCGATTGGGGACATTGCACTCTTCCATCAGGTCGACGAATGCCTGAAATTTCTCGGTGTCCATGCTGACAGCCCCGTCCTTTTCCTCTATCAGGGTACGTGAGTAGCTGTTCCATGTGTTCTGCAACTTGGCTGATACGGCAGCCTGACTTGTTGCGGCAACGAGGGCTTGGGGCTGTTTGGCTGTGTAAACAAAAGCAGGGTGGAAAGGATTCTGCAAGTGCTTCATGAACACACTGCTTAGTGCGGCATCGGATGCAAAAGTCTCAGCCTTTCCGTCAAGCAGCGCCTCGGCAACGATGTTGCATTGCTTCTGCTTGTAGGAAGCTCCAAGCATGTTGATGTATTCCAGCAGAAACTGCGGGTCTCTCTCGCCGTTGGCGAAACGCAGGTCCATGCTTTCCGTACTTGTGTCCTTGCTGTTGTCTTTTACTTTCTGAATGAAGGTCTCCGCATTGCTTCCACCTACCCATCGCCCAATTTCCTTACCTTCACTGTTGAAAATGATGAAAGTAGGGAATGCTGTGACATCCAGTTTCTGCATCAGACCAGGGCCTTCTCCCTTTTCCATGTCAATCTTAATGCAGACGTAAGAGGGGTTCATGAAATCGCCCACAACTTGCTGTGTGAAGATATTTCTTGCCATTTGTTTGCAAGGGCCGCACCATGAAGTGTAACAGTCAAGGAAAATCTTTTTCTTGCTGCTTTTAGCTTGTTCGACAGCTTGCTGGAAGGTAGCGCCTTCAGGAAGGAAAGTGATGCCCTGTGCCCATGTGGCAACAGAGATGCAAGTAAATAACAAAGTTGTTAAAAGGAATCTTGTTTTCATGTTGATAGCTAAACTTTTTGTGTAAGGTTTTATTTTTCGTTGCAAAGGTACGTTTTTTCTTTTTAATGGCAAATTCTGAAAGTCCTTTCTTTGTGCTTCAGGGCATTCCCACTTCTCCAGCAAGAGCATGCTGCCTCTATCTTTTGCCGATGTCTTCACGCAATTGGGAGAATCAATAAAAAATGTTATTTTTTTTGTGCTCTGCCTGATTTGCACTATCTTTGCATGACTTTTAGGTAAAGACTTGTAAAATCACTTAAATACAGTATTATGACACTTATCATTGTTATTGCCATCATTGCCGTTATCGTATTCTCCATTATCGGCATTTACAACAACTTGGTGAAACTTCGCAACAATCGCGAAAACGCATTTGCAGACATCGACGTCCAGCTGAAGCAGCGTTACGACCTTGTTCCGCAGCTTGTTGCAACCGTCAAGGGATATGCAGCTCATGAAAAGGAACTGCTCGAATCCATTACTGCTGCACGTTCTGCTGCTGCCAGCGCAACAAGCATTGACGACAAAATAAAGGCAGACCAGCAGCTCACTTCTGCTTTGGCAGGACTGAAGGTTTCTGTTGAGGCTTACCCCGACTTGAAGGCAAACCAGAACTTCCTCCAGCTGCAGGGCGAATTGTCCGATATCGAGAACAAGCTCGCTGCAGTTCGCCGCTACTTCAACTCGGCTACGCGCGAACTCAACAATGCAGTTCAGACGTTCCCAAGCAATATCTTTGCAGGAATGTTCGGTTTCCACAGGGAAGCCATGTATGAGATTGAAGCCTCACAGCGCGCAGCCGTAGAAAAAGCACCTGAAATTCAGTTCTGATGCAGTATATAGGCATTCAATCACAAATAGCGCGAAACAACTGGAACAGCTTCATGCTGCTCCTGATGTTCCCATTCATTATTCTTGGCATGCTGTGGGTGTTCTGCTGCATCTTTGGCCTGCAAAGTGTATACGATGAATACGGCAACACGCATTGGTATCTCAACACAGACATCGTCAACGAAACATGGCTCGGCTGGGCACCATGGGCTGTTGCTATCGTAGCCATCTGGCTTTTGATAGCCTACACCTTCAATGCGCAGATGATTCAGCACGCAACAGGCGCCAAGCCGCTCGAGCGCAGAGAAAATCCACGTATATATAATATGGTGGAAAACCTTTGTAT
The DNA here is from genome assembly GCA_030528885.1 of Bacteroidales bacterium. GTDB lineage: Bacteria > Bacteroidota > Bacteroidia > Bacteroidales > Bacteroidaceae > Minthosoma. The sequence goes on from JAUMXY010000049.1 coordinate 17,702, forward strand.
GACCTGCGGCATGGATATGCCAAAAATCAACATCATCAACGACCCGCAGCTCAACGCCTTTGCGTCAGGCATCAACAAGAAATCCTATACCGTGACCCTGACAACGGGCATCATCAACTATCTTGACGATCAGGAACTGGAAGGCGTGATAGCGCACGAACTGACCCACATTCGCAATAGAGACACCAAAGTGCTCATCATCAGTATCGTCTTTGTGGGCATCCTGTCCACCCTGCTTACAGTCCTGACCAATGGCATTCTCCGTATGTTTCTTTATGGCGGTTTGGTTTCGCGCCGTTCAGACGAGAAGAACAATGGTGGCGTTGCAGTCATCGTTGTCATCATTGCTGCAGTCATTTGCGCTTCCATTGCTTACTTCCTGACCATGCTCACTCGCTTTGCCATTTCTCGCAAGCGTGAGTTTATGGCTGATGCAGGTGGTGCAGAAATGACTCGCAATCCATTGGCTTTGGCTTCTGCCTTGCGGAAGATTTCTGGCAATCCGGGACTTGGCCATGTCGGACGCGAAGATGTGGCGCAGCTCTTCATCATCCATCCCAAGAAGATGGCGCAAGGATTCTTTGACCGTATGCAGTCGCTGTTCAGCACCCATCCAAGCACAGAAGAACGAATCCGCATTCTGGAGCAATTCTAAACAGCGCGATTCTTAATATCTAATAAAAAGAGTTGGATATCTAACAAAAAACGTTAAACTTTTTGTTAGGTATCCATTTCTTTTTGTTTTCATTTGTCTTTATCTAAAAGATTAGATTATCTTTGCGGTCAGAAATCTAAAACATTAAATAATCATGAAGAAAACCAACGAGGAAAGGCAGCTGACGAAGGCTGAGATGGAAATCATGAACATACTTTGGAGTCCCCCAACTCCAGAAGGAGGGCTTACCACTCATCAAATCATCGAGCACTATCCAGAGCCCAAGCCAGCTTATTCCACCATTGCCACGTTTCTGAAGATATTGACCAACAAAGGTTTCATCCAGCCTCGCAAGCAAGAAGGGGGAGGCAAAACCTTCGTGTTTTATCCGCTCATCAGCCGCGAAGAATATACCACTCGAGTCATGAAAGAAGTGAAAAGCACCTTCTTCGGCAACTCGCTCAAATCTATGCTTTCCTTCTTTGCCAAGCAAGAAGAAGTGTCGGAAGAAGACTTGCAGGAAATCCTCTCGCTTATCAACAGACCTCGATAGTGTAGGGCGAGCATCCAATGACCCATCCTTAAAATTACACAGAAGCCATGTTATTCATCATCAAGTCAGCCATCACGCTGGCACTCTTATACAGCTGTTTCTTCATCTTCCTCAGCAAAGAGACATTCCATCGCTTCAACCGCATCATGCTCCTGGGCATCATGTTGGCGTCGCTTGTTGTCCCCCTGTTCCAGTTCACCACAGAGCACCCGACAGTCATCAATGAGGAGTTTCACCAGCTGCAAACCTTTATTGAGGAACCCGCTCCCATCATGTCGCCAGTGGTCGTGGAAGAAGCCAAGCCGCGCATCACCTGGGTGCAAGCGCTCACATGGACTTATCTGGCAGGCGTGATAGTCATGGCAGTCATCACCATCGTGCAAGCCATTTCACTCATTCGTTTCATGCGTGGCGGCCTGAGGCATACCGATTCGCGTGGCAATACCGTCATCTTGCAAAGAGGCGAACTGCCTCCGTTCAGCATCTTCCGCTACATTGTCATGAGTGTGAAAGACTACGAAAACAACTGCCAGCATATTCTCACCCATGAGCAGGAGCACATTCGCTTGGGACACACCTACGACCTCCTGCTGCTCGAGGCGATGAAACTCTTCCAATGGTTCAACCCCTTCGTCTGGTTCATCAGTCGCGACCTCAAGACCCTTCATGAGTATGAGGCTGACCAGGCAGTCATCAATCAAGGCATCGATGCAAAATCATATCAACAACTACTTGTGATGAAGGTCGTCGGGAATCGACTGCAGCCTTTCACCAACAACCTGAATCACGGCTCACTCAAAAAACGTATCCTTATGATGTACCAAAAACCGTCCAATCGATGGCTCATGCTCAAAGCGCTATGTGCCATTCCCGTAGTGGCATTGGCACTTAACACCTTCGCCACGCCAGTCCCAGTAAAGTCTGTAGAAGAGGTGGTGGCTGAATTAGAGAAAAAAGAGATTCCTCTTTTTGAAAAAACAGAGAAAAGCGCAGTGCCCATCGTGGCAGAAAGTTCTGTGTCATTGGTTGAAGAAAAGGTCGCTCCCGTTGCTGCTGCCGATGAAGAAGGATTTGAAAATGGGAATGCCTTCGCCATATATCCCGTGGTTGATCAATATGGTAGAGTTACAGGTCTCTCTCACGGAGGCGAGCCTGCAGAACAGATGAAGTCCTTCCTGTGTACCAAGGACTATGTCTTTATCAATGGTCGCCAGGCCACAGAAGAGGAGTTGAAGAATTATAAGTATTTCAACATTGGCAGTTTTAATCTCCTTAAGACTGCAGAAGGTACGAAAGAATATGACTACAAAGACAAGAAAGGTGTTATTGTATTGCGGCTCAATCCTGTGATTGCTGTCAATCGTAACATTGTTAGTGTGTCGTTTGACAAAGACACGATTGACGAAAAGGCTTTGGCAAAAGCTTTAGCCATTTCAGAAGAGGAAATAGAGGCTCTTAATGTGTATCAAGGTGCACCAGCAACAGAGTTGTATGGACCTTATGGCATCAATGGAGTTATTGAGGTAAAAACCTCTGGGAACCTCCGTGTTGAACCAGGCACCATCGTAACAGGAGTTGTCCTTGTCAATACAGAGGCACGTACCCCTATAGCCAATGCCATCGTGTCGGAAGTGACAAAAGATGGTAAAGTTGTGACATCGACTTTCACAGACGAAGATGGCAGGTATAAGATTCGTATCTTCGAACCTGAGAACAAGCTTTGTGCTCAGGCTGATGGCTATTACAAGTCAGGGTTGTATAGCATCTTCACGAAGTACATGTCCCCTATTGCCTTAATCGAAAATCAGTCATTAGAGGAATTGGTCAAGAGAATTCCTGATGCTCAGGTGGATAAAGATGGTACAGTGACTGTGAATGGCAAGAAAGTGAAAAGGATTACAGTGGATGGCAATGAGGTTTATAAGGAACAGTCGTCACTCCCTGAACTTGTTGAGAAAATTCCCAATGCCCACATCGGTGCAGACGGCACAGTGACCGTGGATGGCAAGGAAGTGAAAAGGATTACAGTGGACGGCAATGAGGTTTATAATAATCCGGGCAAAAATAAACCGCTTATAGTCTTGAACTTGAAGGAGGTCGCAGTCTTATTCGATGGAGATGTGAAGAGTCTTGAAGACCAAGAAGTCCTTTGTAAGCTTCTTAGCATCAAGGAAGAAGACATTGAATCCATTACTATCCTCAAAGATGCAGCTGCTATAGCCATTTGGGGCTACAAAGGCAAGAATGGCGTGATTGAGGTTAAGACGAAAAACTCAGCACAGAATGCTTCTGCCAAGGTCGCTGAAGTTTCAAATAAAGATGATAATGAAGTGTTTCTGGCTCCTGAAGAAGTTGCAGAATTTCCAGGCGGCAATGCTGCCCTCATGCAGTTCCTTGCTAAAAATATTCGCTACCCTCAGGCTGCCCTTGAAAATGGCGTGCAAGGACGTGTCATTATGCAGTTCATTGTCAATACAGACGGTTCATGCAGTGACTTCAAAATAATTCGTAATACTGCAGCGGCATCATCAGAAAAGCCTATTGGGGCAGCCAAACTGACAAAAGCGCGAGCACGCCTCGAAAAAGAAGCCCTTCGGGTGCTTCGTGCCATGCCCTATTGGAAGCCTGCCAAGCAGCAAGGCAAGGCCGTGCCGATGCAATATACTCTCCCTGTCGTGTTCAGACTTCAATAATCGCATACACGTGTAGTAATTAAAGATTAGTAAAAGCAAATGTGCACACAAATCCTCGTTTTGTCAGTGATGATAGAACGAGGATTTTTTTATGTCCCCTAATTAGCGTACCCCTCGGGTCCGATGCACCGTACCCCTCGGGTCCGCCACGTCGGACCCGAGGGGTACGGTTTTAGAAGATAACTATAAACAAGTCACAATCTCCTCCAGAAACTGTTTGTCCACCTCGTCAAAAGTGCCCAGCTCCTTGCTGTCAATGTCCAGCACTGCCACCACCTCACCATCTTTCCATACAGGCACCACAATCTCGCTGCGGCTCAAGCTGGAACAGGCAATGTGCCCGGGAAAAGCATCTACATCTGGTACTACCACGGTCTCGCCACGCTCCCAAGCCGTGCCGCACACACCTTTCCCTTTTCTGATGCGCGTACAAGCCAATGGACCCTGGAAAGGTCCTAGCACAAGCACGCCCTCAGCAACCCGATAGAACCCTGTCCACCAGAATCCGAATGTCTCGTGCAGCATGCTCGCCACATTCGCCATGTTTGCAATCATGTCCGTCTCACATTCCATCACAGACCTGATCTGCGGCACCAGCTCTCTGTACTTCTCTTCCTTCGAACCAGCCGATATTGTCAATTCTTCTGCCATAAGATGTATTTTTGGGCAAAGATAACAACTTCCTGTCTAAAGAGATTTTAAATTCGGGAAAAAACATTAAATTTGCGGAAGAATATGACGCTGGATATACTGATATGCACGATAGA
>JAUMXY010000014.1 GCA_030528885.1 Bacteroidales bacterium
AAAGTTACGCATAAAGACCCCCTGCTTGCAAGCATTTCAGCGCGAAAAGCGAGGGATGTCGCCACAATGCCCCCAAAGTTGGCGAATATTCGCCACCCCCAATTCAGTATCCATTTCACCCCAAGCCCTCATTATCTCCTCTCACTCTCCCTCAAACGGCAGGTACTGGTCTATCCATTCCTCTCGGTGGGGCTTGGTGTCGCTGGCGGATGGTGGGTTGCCTATGGAGAGCCCGAGCAGGCGGATGGGGTGCTGCTCGAAGGTGACTTTGTGCAGCAGTTGCTTGGATAGGGGGAGCAGCTGTTCTTTGGTGAGCAGAAGCTCGGGTGAGGTGATGGAGCGTGTGATTTGGGTGAAATCGTGGTACTTCACTTTCAGGGTTAGCGTATACCCCTGGAACTGGGTGCGGTGCAGGCGGTCGAGCAGTTCGAGCAGGATGTGGTAGAGTTCGATGGTGATGGCGGCCTTGGTGTGGATGTCATGCTCGTAAGTCCGTTCGCACCCTACTGACTTGCGCACCCAGTCTTTCACGACAGGGCGGTCATCTATGCCTCGCGCAAAATCGTAAAACATTTGTCCTGCCTTTCCAAAGGCTGTCGTGAGGCCTTGCAGCGAGTAGTCGCGCAGTTGGGCGCCATTGTAAATGCCCATCTTGTGCATCTTCTCTGCTGTCTTTTTGCCGACTAGCCAGAATTGCTCGATGCGCAGGCGGGCAATGAAGCTGAGGGCTTGGTCGGGGTGGATGGTGCAGAGGCCGTTGGGCTTGCGGTAGTCGGAGGCGATTTTGGCCAGGAACTTGCAATAGGAAACGCCGGCAGACGCTGTCAGTCCTGTCTCTTGCAGGATGCGCTGCTTGATTTCCTTGGCTATGTCTACTGCCAGCTCTATGTTCTTTTTATTGTGGGTGACATCCAGAAAGGCTTCGTCCAGAGAGATGGGCTCGATGAGGTCGGTGTAGTCTTGCATGATGTCCCGAATCTGGGCTGACACTTCTTTGTACCTGTCGAAATGGGAGGGTACAATGATGAGCTCGGGGCACAGGCGCTTGGCGACTTGGATGCTTTGGGCTGAGTGGACGCCGAAGCGGCGGGCTTCGTAGCTGGCTGTGGACACGACGCCGCGCTCGCCGTCATGGCCAACGGCAACAGGGAGGCCGCGCAGCGCTGGATTGTCGCGCTGCTCTACTGCTGCAAAGAATTGGTCCATGTCTATGTGGATGATTTTACGATGTGTGTCCATGCGTGCTGAAGCCTTGGTATGCAAAGGTAGGGATTTTATTCAGGACTTGGAAATCGATTTCGGGCTTTTCCTTGAAGCAGAGCGGTTTTTTCGCTTGCTGTGCATTTCGTGCTGGATTACACGCATGTAATTCCTTTTTATTTTTTATCTTTGCAGCGAAGTTCTAATTTATAGCAAAGAAAACTATTTATGGCGAAAGCGAATATCACGCATCGTGACATTGTGGAAGCTGTGCGCAGGCAAGAGTATGCTCCTATCTATCTGCTGATGGGAGAGGAGTCTTATTATATAGATCGTGTTTCGGAATATATCGCAGAGAATGTGCTGACGAAGGAGGAGCAGGATTTTAATCAGACAACTATCTATTGCACGCGTGAAACGGCTGTGGGAGACATCGTGAATTATGCGAGGCGGTATCCGATGATGGCAAAATATCAAGTGCTAATTGTTAAAGAAGCGCAGAATTTGTTAAAATTGGATGAACTGGCTGTTTATGCGCAAAATCCGTTAGAGACCACAATTTTGGTGATTTGCTACAAAAATGGAACGGTTGACAGAAGAAAAAAACTCGTCCCTGCCATCGAAAAAGTGGGGGTGGTGTTTGAAAGCAAGAAATTGAAGGATGGCATGCTGCCGCAGTTTATTATGGATTACTTGCGACGTAAGCAGGTGAGCATAGAGGAGCGGGCGTGCCTGATGATGGCTGAGAGTGTGGGGGCTGACTTGAATCGTCTGACTGGGGAGCTGGATAAGCTTGTTCTGGCTCTGCCGACTGGGAAAAACCGCATTGACGAGGACTTGGTCGAAAAGAATGTTGGAATATCTAAGGAATTCAACATGTGGGAGTTAAGGGCGGCTATCATCAATAAGGATGTGCTGAAAGCCAACAAGATTCTTTTTCACATGGAGCAGAATCCCAAGGCGAATCCTCCTGTGATGGCTGTTGCCATGCTTTTCAACCTTTTTGCTACGGTGATGCAGGCTTTTTATTCGCCTGATCGTTCAGAACAGGGGCTGATGGCGCATCTGGAGCTGAGACAGAGCTGGCAACTGCGTGACTACACTACGGCAATGCGCCATTATAATGCGATGAAGACAATGAAGATTATTGGGAAGCTGCGTGAGACGGATGCGCGGTTGAAGGGTATCAATAGGGGAAACCTGACGGATGCTGATATCATGCATGAGCTGTTTTTCTTTATTTTGCATTGACCTGACCAATTTTTTATTTCCTATAAATGCTGTCCTCGTGGAGGGCGGCATTTTTTTTGCATGAAAAAATGAGTCAAAAAAAATGAAGAGGGATTTCAGGGTGGTAAAAAATGGGGAAAGCGAAGCTGATTTTTGTTCTTCTGGACTCTTTTGAGGGGTGTTTAGCGAGGTGGAAAAGCATGAAAAAAATCTGTTTCAATCAAAAAACTGAACAAAAAAAGAGGGGGTGTTTGTTCGGAAAATCAGAAGTTTAAGCGGTAAAAATAGGGTGAAAAAATGCTCCTTTTTCGAGTGAAAAAGGATGTTGTTGATGGCTGTGCGATTCTCGCAAAAATCATTCGTTTTTCTAATTTTTCAAGACGCCATTTTTTACGTTAATGATTTTTAAGTTTTCCAAGAGTGAATTTTACAAAATAAAACTAATACAAAAAGAGGCTGACTTTACAAAAGAAAACGATGCAGATGCCGCCTTTATGGAATTAAAAATGTAAAATGTAAAAATGTTATTTTTGTAAATATGTTTATTTGCGTTTGAAAAATGTTAAATATTCACCATTTTGTCTTTATTTGTAACTAATTGGTTTATCTGTATTTATATATGTTTGTTTAATTAAAGACTAAAAAGAGGGGTGCTCTTGATGCTCGTTTCGGGGCTCATTTTACCGTGTTATTCCCTTTTTTAGCTGTTTGTGCAGATGGTATCCGCTTTATAATCAATAAACTAAATTTGATTTAAGAAGTGATAGAGGATGTCGGTTTTACAGAGTGAAAGTTTGCATGGTTTTACAAAAACAAAACATAAGGTATGAGTGTGTTATACCAATTGAATTTATAAATAGAAAATTAAATTTTAGAAATAAAAATAATTGGCGAATCGTTTTGCGAAACCAAAAATATTCGCTAACTTTGTAAAAAGTTTAGAAAGATGACAGATAAAGAGAAAATTGAGCTTATCATACAAGAAAAGCGTTTGAACAATACACAATTTTGCAGTGAGGTTTGTATCGCACCAGGTACCCTCTCGCATATTCGAAGTGGAAGGACTGAACCTACTCTTAATATTCTTCGAAACATCGCCCAGGCTTTTCCGGACATCAATCCTGCATGGCTTTTTTATGGTGAGGGGTCTATGTATAAGAATGTGGACTCCCCTGCCGCTGATCGTGATGCTGCAGATGTGAGTGAGGGTCATGGGGCTTTGGAGGAAGATGGTGAGGGTATGCCAGACTTGTTTGGAGCTTCTAAACAGCAAGGTGGTTCTGCAAAATCGGCTATGTCTGCAATTGCTGCGCAGACTGTGCGAGATACCGCAATGGGCCGTTCAACTTCTGCCGCAGTACCTGTGACGGCTGTATCTGTTCAGGAAATTGTGGCTGAGACTCTGAGGCAGCAGCAGAAGCCACAGCGTAAGGTGGTGGAGGTTCGTATCTTTTTTGATGATGGTACGTTTGAGACATTCAGCGCCAATTAGGGTGTAAAATTAACAATTATTCGCAATCGTTAAAAAAATAACAGATTTAACAAATATAATTTATTTAGTTACCGAAATGATTATTTTGTTTTGTCTGTTTTCGTGAACAATCTAGAAATTTGAGGGGTAAGGAGTGTTGCGGATGGGGAAAATGAAAAAACAGACCTGCTTTGTGGCAATCACAAAACAGGTCTGTTGTTTTTTGTGACTCGGATGGGACTCAAACCCATGACCTGCAGAACCGGAATCTGACGCTCTATTCAACTGAGCTACCGAGCCATTTTGTTGCAATTCGTTGGCAAAGTTAGTTATTTTTATTGATATTAGGTATTTTATCGTTGTTTTTTGTCATTTTTTTAGGATTTTATGGTAATTTTGCAAGTATATCATACAAATTAGGAGATATGAAGAATCGGATATTTTTGATGTTGTTCTTGCTAGTATGCACAGTGCAGGCTGTGGCACAGTCGTATGTGGAAAAGCATAAGAATGGTGATTGGTATTGGGGATTGGCTGCTGGATTCAGTCAGTCGCTGGCTGAAAATGCTGTCAGCACGGATTTTATCAGCCATCAGATTCCTTCAGCCAATGTGTTGCTGGGGCATAACTTTACGCCTGTGTTTGGAATGAAGCTGACGGGAGGTCTGAATATGCAGCTGTCGAGATGCAGCAAGGCGGCAGAGACGGCAATGCCCAATGTGTATGGGAATGGAAGGTATAGCTTCAAGTGCTTGACTGCAACCCTTACGGGTATGGTGAACATCAGCAATATGTTTTTCGGATATGAGGATGAAAGGCCGCTGACGTGGAGCTTCCTGTTTGGTGGCGGTGTGTTGAAAGCATTTGATTTTGATAAGAAGATTCAAGCCTGGAATGAATATCCTTATTATCCTGTGAATGGCGATGGAGGTGTCTATGCTCTTGGTCATGTGGGTGTGCAGTGTGCTGCGCGGCTTAGCGAACCATGGGACTTGCAGGTGGAATTGCGTACGAATGTGACTGACAATCAGTATAATGGTGTTTCAAATGGTAATCACTTGGATTTCTATCTTGACTTGATGGTGAATTTTGTCTATCACTTCAAGAATGGTAAGCAGGGGTTGCGCCGTTTCCGTGACCCGAAGAGAGAGCCGTTTGTTGACCCTATCCTTAAGGATAACAGCGCCAGCTATGTGGAGACTGTGAGGATGGGAGAGGCTATGCATACGGTCATTCCGTTCTATTCTGGTTTCTATTACCTGAATGTCCCTACGACGAAGAGGGTTGAAGTGGTCGCTAATTTCTTGAAGAAGAATCCTTCAGTGAATCTGAATATCATAGGGCGTCCTGATGTGACGCCAGATGAGGATGTGGAATATCATCGCATGCTGGCGCAGAAGAGGGCGCAGGTGGTGAAGAATGCGCTGGTGGAGCAGTTTGGCATAGATGAGCAGCGTTTGCGCATTTCGCACGAGGAGAGGGCTCTGCAGCCCTATAAGACGGTGCGGGAATGGGTGCCATCTGTTACTTTTGTGATGGAATCGCCAGCTGAGTAGCTTTTTTGTGCCGCTCAGCCCTTCTGCTATATGGTAAAGAATAACAGCACCAAGCCTATGCTGAGCGTCAAATACAGCCCTTTGCGAGCGTTTTTGCCCATGATGCGTGAGGATATGAGCCAGATGAGAATGGCGATGAAGATGGGGAAGGGGAATGCTCCTATAGCTGCAAAGATGGTTGAGCCTACAAAGACGTTTTTTAGTAAAAGATAAGAAGTCATAATTGCATCATTTAATGGTTGATGATGCAAAGTTATAGGGTGGGTGTACCAAATCGCGGTACAGACAAAAACTTTTTCTACTTTTGGTAGATTTTCATCGCTTCTTCGTGTTTTTGCCTGATTGATTCAGCCAGCCATTTGGGCTCTATCACTTTGAGCCAGGCTCCTCTTGACAGGATTTGCCCTTGCAGGTCGGCTGTGGGGCGCATGCAGACTTGAAAGTCTGTGTAGTCGTCGGTCTCTGCTGTTCCTTCTGGCTGTGAAGGGCTTTTCTTTTTCAGTTCTTTCTGGGTGTGGTGCAGAGGAAGGTCGCGCAGATAGTATTTTTCTTTGCCAAAGGCTCTGAGCGTGATGCGCTCAGGCTTGCTGCCGTCGCCTATGACTACGCCATAGCATTCGCTGAAGAAGTCGGAGGCGTTGAATGTCTTGTCTATCTTAAAAGCCTCGTCTGTGGACTGGATGGTTTCGATGCGGTCGAAGGAGAACATGGCAAAGCCTCCGTCGTTGAAGCGGCCGAGCAGATACCAGCGCTGGCGGAAGAGCTTGATGCAGTAGGGGGATAGCGTGAAGGTTTTGGAAGAGGAGGATTGGTAGCGGCGGTATTGGATTTCTATCTTCTTGTTTTCTTTCATGGCCTTGACGACAGCTTCGAGGTGTTCGCCGTCGGAGGGTATGTTCTCCAGTACGATGCGCTGCTGTATGCTCATGCTTTCGCTGACCAGGTTGCTGACGGTCAGTGTGGAGAGCATCCAATTCTGTACAGACTCCTCGCGCAGCACTTCCTCATTGCCGATATAGTAGCGGTAGCCGTTCTTGCGATCGCAGTCGATGTAGATGCCGAAGATGTCTTCAATGGCGTCTTTGTGGCGATTGAAGGTGGTGCGAGGCAGGGGGAGTCCTTCGCTCATGTCGGTCTGCATCCACTTTCTGTTGATGTCGTTCAGCGAGATTTTTCCTGCTCGGCTGATGGTGTTGACCAGCCAGATGTACTCTTTGAAAAGGGTGGGTGTCTTCATTCTTTTGCAATGACTTTTTTGCCGTTGATGATGTAGATGTGGTTGGGCTGCATTTGTGCTGCTGGCATGCCGCTGAGCGTGTATGCATGGGGACTGCTGGCTGTGGGCTGGATTTGCTGTATGCTTACAGCCTCTTCTATGTCGTCGAGCGTGGCGTGGAATCCGATGTGCTTGATGGTTGAGGTGCCTGTGGAGGAGGTGAGTCCGAAGATGGTGGCTCCTTGGCAGATGCTGAATGTGTCGCCGCTGTTGTTGTCGGCTAGCCCTGACTGGGCCATGTCCCAGATGAAGCATGTCGTGCCTTGGTAGTTCCGTATATAAGTGGGTGCGACGCTTGACCCTCTGTTGACTCCGTTGAGCCACCAGAGATAGGCTGAGCCGGCTGTGGTCTTGACGTTGGTTGCTGCTGCAACGAGATACTTCTGTTTTGCTTGCAGCTGGTCGTCCTCAACCTCTTCGAAATTAAGAGACAGGCACAGGTTGTTAGCCCCTGTGCCTGCCTTAATGGTGATGGTATTGTCTTCGTTGTAAGTAAAATCGCTTTGTGACACACGTCCAGTGTCGCCTGTCTCCCAGTCTGTTGCAGTCCATGTGTAGGCATGGTCGTCATAGTCTTTCAGCAGACGGAGATAGTATAAGCCAGGCATGAAGGTGCTATTTGACGCTACGATTTTGAACGTGAGCTTATCCTTTGTTTTGCCCTGACTGTCTTTCAGCAGCTCGTCTGGAATGCGGTATTCAATGTTGTAGAATCCATTGTCAGAGTTCTTGACAGAAGACGGGATGGTGATGTCTGCAATTTTCACATTGTCCACATAAATGCTGGCAGCTCGTCCTTTATCTGCTGTTGTAAAGCGGAGCATCAGCGATACGTTTGTGCTTTCCTTGCCTTTGTTCTCCAGCGCATACTGCACATATTCTCCAGCTTTAGCGTCGCGATAGTTTTCTCCATTGTAGCTTCCGCTTGTAGAGCCCACTGAATATTTAGCCTCGTGTCCTGCTTCGCTCTGCTGCTCGCCTGTGGCTACATAGTCGAGCGTGCGTGCCAGCAATGCCTGTTCTTCTGCATCTTTTCTGCCCATTTCGGAATTGGCGTAGTCTTCTTCTGTTCCCTGGAAGAAGTAGCATGAATAGCGTGAGTGGTGAATGCTGTAGAAGGGTTCCAGCGTGACATCTCCTTTGTTGGTGGTAGTCAACGTGAATTGCAGCTTGCTTGCGTCTTTAGTCTTGATGTTTTGAAGCACTTCCGCCCGATTGCCAACAAGAAGAGGTGCGGAAGAGAGCGGTTTCACGCTGGCGCGCACACCAGGAGAGTGGTCCATGCGTCCTTCTCCAGCGTATTCGTTTGGTAGCTTAGCCTCAGTTTCTGTGCGTGCAGCCAAGAGGATTGGGCCGTATTTGAACGCGATGTAGCCTGTGTAGTCAGGGCATTCTTCATATCGAATCTCCATAGGGAGGTCGAAATCGATAGTTTCGCCTTTTTCCCATTTCTTGGTCTGGCATACATAGCTGGCCTTGCCGTCAGCGCTTGCCCATGCAGGCTTGCGAATGGCGAGGGTGAAGTTTCCGCCTTTGGTGATGGTCAGTTTTGTTTTCTGCTCATAGGGGAATTGAGTTTCTTGGCGTATGCCAAACTTGTCGGCGTTCAGTTCGCTGGGGATGAACTGGTTCACATAAAGCGTGTCGTTGTCTTCACTGTGGGTGTAGATGAAGTGCCCGTACTTGCTGTGATTCTCCATTCCTGTGCCCACGCAGCACCACATGCCTTGGTTCACTTGCGAGTAGATGCGATAGGACTGCGGACGGAGCGAGGTGAAATACACATAGCCTCCTGTTTGTGGGTCTTGCGTTGACATGATGTGGTTCCACATCGTAGCCTCGTAGAAGTCAGCATATTTAGCCTCGTGTGTGTCGTCAAACAAGTTCTCTGACAGCTTCAGCATATTGTTCGAGTTGCAGGATTCTGGCCCCTCCAGGTTGTTGATGTAGAGCTCTCCTCTGTCGTGGCTTTGGAAATGCTCGCTGATGGAGTTGCCGCCTATGCAGACAGTGCGGTTCTGTGCCACGTCATTCCAGAAGTTAAGAACGGAGTTGCGATAGCTGCTCACCGTGTTGTCCTCTTGCCAGATACGCTCAAAGCCAATGTACTTAGGCACCTGCGTGTTGGCGTGCTTGCCGTCGAGGAAAGTGGGGTTGAACGTCTTCATGCCGTCAATCATGTACTGATGGCTGTACTTCTTGGCAGCAATGAGATATTTCTTGTCGCCAAAAATTTTGTAGGCATCAGCCAGCGTCTCGTTCATGCCTCCGTGCTCCCATCCCAGCACTTGCTGCATCTGGTCGGTGGAGAGCTTGCTCACCAAGTTCACGCTCCAGTCAGAAAGCCCCTTGAAAAGCTCCTTTGCCAACGAACTGCCTGTGTAGAGATAAGCATCGCGCAAACCTGCCAACACTTTGTGCTGACAATAGAAAGGCACCCAGCCGCCCGATTTGCGAAACTCTGTGAGATCGCCTGCATAAAGTCCTGTCCAAATATGATTGAGGGGCTGCCCGCCAATAAATCCCTTCAGTCCTGCTGTGTTGTTCTTGTAAGCATCCTGGCAGTCTTTCATGATGTTCAGGCAGTAGTCCATGCGCTCTTTCAGCAAGGTTTTCATGCTTGCGTCGCTGGTGGCAGCATAAGCCAATGCCAATGCGCTCACATAGTGTCCGCCCACATGGCCGCTGAGGTCGAAGCCTGCATCGCCTCCCCAGTTGCGAAAGTTGGGGTGTTTCTCTTCCCATCCGTAGTATTTGGAAGAGGATTTCTTGGAGAGTCCTGCCTGACGGATGAAAGGAGTCATCAGTCGGTCTGCATCATACTGCAAGAGATGCTCATTGTTCGTCTCCAGCATCGTTTTTACTGGACCATCCAGCAAAGTCACTTCATTCAAATCGAAATGCTGCGGATAGATTTCACTCTGTGCAGCCGCGTTGCCAGCCAATGCCAGCGCTAACGCAGTTGTGAATAGTTTTAGTTTTTTCATGTTTATTTGCGTTTCATGTGAAAATTGCAACAAATCTACAATTTTTTATTTAGATATTAGATGTGTAATGAATCTTTCTTCATCGAATTCATGAAAATAATGGAATAAACGCTTCTTTTCTTTTGCCTTTTTTGTCTTATATGAAATTAATGTGTATTTTTGCAACAGTTTCCCTGTTGGGGCTTCGTGTTTATACAAGGCTTAATGGGAGGAAAATATAAAAGGCGTACTTGACGCTTGGTGCTTGACGTTCTGAAATCTAGCAGTTTCACTTAACAATCAAGTAGCAAGGTAACAAAGACGCCCTTGCTGGTGTATTATTAGCACCATTTGCAAATTGCTTTTAAGGCTGTTTGCACTTGTGTTGTTTTATACCATGCGTGGGCTTCTGCGTTGCTTGTTCGATTGTTAGGGCAATGCTAGAGCCTCAGAGCGTGGGACAAGTGACAAGGATAAAATCCCCACGCATTTTTCGTTTTTATTAATTGTCGAATAGGGGATTTCGGCAGATATGTTTAGCCATGTTATGGATGCACAAAAAGTAGATTTGTTTATTGCAATGAATGGCAATAAATTTCCAGAAGGACAACTTTATTTAATTCGTGAGAAGTTGTTGCAATGCGATGAAAAAAAGGGGGAATATCTTTCTTCCATACAATTTAAGGATCCTACGACAGCATTGGTGTTGTCGTTGTTTTTAGGTATGTTTGGTATAGTTCGTTTCTATATTGGAGATACAGGTATGGGTGTCGGGAAGTTAATCTCGTTTTTGCTTCTAGGTTGGGCGTTTATAGGTCTTGTATGGCCTCTTGTTGACTGTTTTCTTATAATGAAAGCCACTCGTGAAGACAATCTGTTGAAATTGAATCGTATGATGTTGATGTGATGCTTTAGGGGCTATTGGAATACCTGAGTCATTCCTGTGACGAATCAATATGAAGTTTTCTGTTGGGATGTCTTTAGTATCCCAGCAGGTGCTTTCCCAGAAAGAACAAGATGACAATCAGGAATGCAGGCAGCATGTTGATGGTCTTGCAGTCCTTGATTTTCAGGATGCTGAGACCTGCAGTGGCAATCAGTACGCCACCCACGATGCACAGCTCTGTTCGCAGTTCGTCTGAGATGGCATCTGCCGAACAGATGGCAATGAGGTAGAACATTCCTTGCCAGCAGAACAGCACAGGGGCAGCCCACACCATGCCGATGCCATACGTGGTGGCAAGCATGGCTGATGTGATGAAGTCGAGTGTAGCGTTTGTATAGAGATAGGTGTTGTCGCCATACAGCGCGCTCAGCACGGGACCCACCATCGAAAATGTGCCAATGCAGTAGAGCAGGATGCCTGTGGAGAGACCTTCAGCCAGTCCTCCACCTTCTGAAGAGGGAGAGCGTTTGCCGTCTTGAATGTTGTTGGATGCTTGTGGCATCTTGCCTGATAGCTTCTCTCTTTTGCGTTTGGGACGCTCCACCAGATTCTTGAATCTCTCGTCCAGTTTCAGCATGTGGCCAATCAGCGAGCCGGCAGCCAGGCTTACGATAAACAGCACGGGATATTGGCTCTTGGGCATATTTTGGCAAAAGGCATTGAATCCCAAAGCCAGCGAGCACAAGCCCATCGCATTGAACAGCGCCTGCTGATACTGCGGTTTGATGCCTCGCTTCAGGCATGCGCCCACAATCGCCCCTGCAATGATGGTAGCTGTATTGACGATAGTTCCCAGCATAGTTCTTTATCCTTTACTTCAGGAACTCCCTTATCCACTCAATGGCTTTGTTGCGCTCTTGAGGTTTGAAGCCATGTCCTGCTTTTTCTATGACTTCCAGACGGACTTTCTTGTAAGCCTGTACTGCCCGATGAGAATAGCTGATGGGCACCACAGGGTCGGCATCGCCATGAATGATGAGCACCGGCTTCTTGTACTTGGGCAATTCCCTGTAAGGGTCCATGTCTCGCAGCTCCATGAAGAAATTGCGGCTCAGCGGCACATTCCACATGCGGGTCGTGTCTGGTATGGCAGCCACATCAGGGTAACGTTCGTTCCAGTTGTCTGGGATGCACAGAGCTGGGTAGATGAGCACCAGCTGGCTGATGTCTTTCGCCTTGCTTGATGCTGCCAGTGCAGAGACAAGCCCTCCCTGGCTCTCGCCAATGAGCACGATGCGCTTGCTGTCCACATCGGGGCGATTCTTGAAATAGCGTACCACTGCCAGCAAGTCATCCACCTCATTCTTTACAGACATGTTCATCGTGTTGCTGTCGCTTCGGCTGTTCATCGAGCCGCCAGGGAAATCAAGCGTATAGCACTGATAGCCCTTTTCTGCCAGCATGGCAAAATAGTCTTTCCCAAAGTGGTGCGTGCCGTTGAAACCATGCGAAATGATAGCCACAGGCTGTTTCTTCGCCCCATTCTCAGGACGGCTCAATACACCATAAATATTTCGCTCTCCATTCTTTATCCACAGCTCCTCTTGTGTCTGGGCATTCACATTCGCCAGAGCTGCCAATGCCATGCAAAGTCCTATCAATCTTCTTTTCATTGTATTCTTGTTTTTTTGTTGTTGCAAAGATAATGAAAAAAGCGTCATGATGCATTATGTAAAGGAAAATTTTAAACACCCTTTGGCAGAACTCATTCAAATGAATGGGGTTTCATGCGCCAATAACCAAGGTTTTCTTTTGCTGTTTGAGTGAAAAGCGCTACCTTTGCAGGTATGGAAATTCCAAGCATCTTCAATTGTTCCAATGATATGGCACTGGCGGCGAATGTGCGTCAGTACGTGCCCCCTAAGCGCATTCAGCAGATGGAAGCGGAGCTTGCTGCGTTGGCTTGTGTGTGGGAAGGCACACGCTTTGCCGGCCCGTGGGGATGGAGCTTGGCTACCAAGCAGCGCTATCGCCTGATGGGAGTGCCCATGGAGATGCTGCCTTCAGACGAATGGCTGGAGGAGGTGAGGAGGCTCTCGAGCAGAGAATTTGCGTGGCGCTACTTGATGCAGATGCTGGCGGCGATGAAGGGAGATGGGCTGTTGGGAGGTGAGATGAATTATTGGGAAAAGTTGCCGTCGCTATCGGAACAGGACGAAGGGGTGACGGAGGCGTACCCGAGGGGTCCACCCTGCCGTACCCGAGGGGGCCGTTTCTGAAGGGGGGGATATGCCCCTGCTTATTTTCAAGTCCCCGTGGTCATCTTCGGGCAGGGGAGTGTTTGTGGGAGACTGGTGTGACGAGCGTGCCAGGACGAGGCTGCAAGGCTTCCTTTCTTCGCAAGGAGGCTTCGTGACAGACCGCTTTTATGCTGACAAGGTGCTTGACTTTGCCATGGAATTCTTTATCGGCGAAGACCATACCGTAGAGTTTTTAGGATATTCTGTGTTTCATGCTGCTGAGAGCGGAGCTTACGGCTACAACTATGTGGAGAGCCAGCAAGAGCTGTTGCAGCGCATAGGGGCTGACGAAGCCTTGCTGCAGCGCCTGATAGATTACCACAAGGAGCATCTTTCGCAGATGGCCTATCACGGACCTGTGGGCATCGATATGCTCAAGACGGCTGACGGGTGCATTCATCCTTGCATCGAAATCAATCTGCGCATGAACATGGGCATTCTCGCCCTGTTGCTCCATGAACGCTATGGCTCTGGCGCTACGGTGGCATTGACGCCTGAGCGCGAGCATGGCTTCTGGGCATTGGTGGACGAAGGAAAGCTGATGATTCAGTTTCACCCTTGAAGAAATGGGCTTTAGGGGACAATGCCGATGGACATAAAAAAACCTCGCACGATCATCACTGACAGTGCGAGGGGTGTGTACACTTGTTTAACTTTCTTTACTCTTTTTTCTTGGGTTCAAATTTATATTTGAAGCTGAGCATGACGTAGCGGTGGAGATAGTCTTCACCGCTTTCGGTGTGGGTGGTGGGGGTGATGCTGTAGGTGTGGCGTTTGACCTGATTGAGGAGGTCTTTGCCCTCTAAGGTCAGTTCAGCCTTGTTGTGCAGGAACTTGTAGGTGGCGGAGGCATTGAGCAGGAACTGGCTGGTGTTCATGGTCTGTGCGATGTGCCCTCGGTCGATGGCGAGTTTAGGATGGAGGCGAAAAGTCCATTTGGGGTGGTGATAGCGGATGTTCAGCTCGGTCTCGTTGCGGAAGATGTCCTGTTGCTGTTGGCTCTTGTCGCTGTAGGTGTAGTTTGTCCATCCGAACCTGTTGGAGAGATTCAGCGTCCATGCTGCCAGACTGCATTCTGCTTCTGTTGTGTAGGAAAGCACAGAGCGGCTCTGCCGATTGTAGGTCACTTCTGTCGCTTCGTCCACCATGGTCAAGATGCCATAGCTTCTGCCCCATGTCTCAGAGAGTTTGTTTCGCCATGTGACGTGATTGCCGATGCTGCGTTCGTAGTCGATGCCGATGTTCCACGTGTTGCCGCCTTGCACGTTCTGCTGAGTGGCATGGTACACGCCTGTCTGCGAGTTGTAGTGCAGCACCATGGCGATGGGGGAGTGCTGTTTCTGGTAATCGGCAGAAACGCTCAATGCCTGGCTTGCTTGGGTGAGCAGCATGTTGTACTTGATGCTCGCATAGAGCGAGTGGCTGTTTTTCAGCTCAGAGTTGCCCGAACGGATGTAGAGCGGATTGGTGTCATCCACATAGTCGATGCAGTCCAGCAATTGGGCAGGGGTGGTTGTGTAGCCTATAGAGCCCTGCAAGTTCATTTGCTTTCCGAGCTTGTATCTCATCCCTACGCTGGGGTTAATCATTAGCAGGTTTCTTTGTGTCATCGTGTCGAGTGCGCCACGTTGATAGTCAATGTGTTCGTACTGATGGGTGAGCGCAACTGAAGGACTCAGCGAGAAGGCGTCAAGGGTGAGGGTTGCTCTTGTCGAAAGGGAGTTTCCCCAAGTTTGAGTGCGACTGTTGAGGCTATTGGCGAGGTCGGGGGTGTTGTCTCGCTGTCGCTCTTCGTCGTGGGTGTCGTGACTATAGGTGGTGGAGAAATTGATGTCTGTGAAGAGTTTGCTCCCCACTCCTTTCGAAAGCCCCATGTGCCATGTGGCAGCAAGATAGCGCGTGTCCGTGTCGTAGTTCTGCAGGTCGAGCGTATGGTGCGGGTCGAGCGTGTAGTAATGGTAGTTGCCCTCCGAGGCTCCCTTGTTGTTCTGTTGGCTGAAGTTCAGGTTGATGCCTGTCGAGACGGCACCGTCGTTGATGTAGCGTGTCAGCGAAGCCTCACCTTTGGCCGTGATGCCTTTGGAGCGGTTGGATGCGTGGTAGGTGGAGGTGTTCACTGTGAGGAGTTTGCCTTCGGTCAGTTCGGAGAGGGTTTGATGCTGATGGTTCTCCTTCCGCCCCTCTTCATACTTGACCTCCCCCTCCAGCCGCAGGGTGTGTTTCTTGAGATAAAGGTAAGAAACGGAATGGAGGGGAACCGTCAGGGCGTGTTGGTAGTCGTGACGGGTGGTGCGGCTCTCGGTGGGTGCTGTGCCTGGCAGGAAAGTTTGTGTGTTCTCCCAACTTTCCTTGCTTCGGTCGGTGTGGTTGGGGTTTGCCGTGATGTTCCAGTAGTTGTGGCTCAGTTCCTCGCCAGTCTTCTTCCACGAATGCCGATACCCCACCGATGCCATCTGCTGCCTCACAGGCTCAGCACCCCATCTGGAACCGCTGGAATTGATGGTTCGCATGGTCACTTCTGCTGGTTCGTTAGACACTCGTCCGAATATCAGCAGCGGGTCGGTGTCGCTTAGCCGCAAGGCATCCAGTGACGCGGCATAGTGTCCGCTCGAATATCCTGTGGCCATTGCCTCGCCATACATCTTGTCCATCCACGAGGGCTTGATGCTCACGTCCAGCACGTGTTCCTCCTTGCCGTCGTTCACGCCTGTCCGCTCTGCCAACTCGCTCTTCCGGTCGTAAGCCTTGATGTTCTCCACCGCCTCTACGGGCAGATGCTTCATCAGCATGTCCTTACTGAACGCTTCTTGCCCGTTCATCATCAGTTTCAGCGGTTCGCCGTTCCAGAGCAGTTGGCCGTCCTTGATGCTTACGCCCGGCAGTTTCTCGATGAGTTCTCCCAGCCGTGCGCCCTCTTCCATGTTGAAGGCTTCTGGGTTGAACACCACCGTGTCTCCTCGCATGTAGAACCTTCGTTGCTTGGCTCTCACCTCCACTTCCTTCAGCAGCAACTGCGAGGGTTTCAGTCGGATGTCTTTCAGTCGGATGGTGTCGTTGCCTTCAATGCCGATGGTCTTCTCTGTCCCGTCGTGGTAGCCGAAGTATTTGGCGGTGAAGGTCAGTCGCCCCATGTCGCCACAACGGTAGTGGAAGTAGCCCAGCGAGTCGGTGTTCACTTTGGTGAAGAAGGTCGTTGACACAAAAGCCTCGTTCACATGCACTTGTGCGCCTTCCAGCGGTTCGCCTGTTTCGGCATCGACCACACGGCCTCGGATGATGTTAGCTTGCAGGGTCGCTGTGCTTGCAAAAAGGCATAGCATCAGCAGGATGCGGAGACTTCCGCATCGTAAGAGATTGTTTTTCATAAATGTATGTTTATAGGGGTTAGTATGTTTCTATCACATGGTCGAGCGTCGTTTTGGGGTCTGTTACGCCAAACCCTTCTTTTTTCAGTTTCTGTTTGCGGTGCTGTACGGCTGAGACAGAGATGGAATAGATGGAAGAGAGGGCTGTGTTGCTGAGTTGCAGCCGGGTGAGCATGCACAGTCGTATGTCGTCTTCGCTGAAGGTGGGGTGCTCGGCTCGCAATCGGCTCACAAAGTGATTGTCTGCTATGTCAAGCGTGGCCTCAATTTCTCGCCAGTTGCGGGCATTGATGATGGTGCGTTTGGTAGCTGAATCTAGCATTTCGAGGATTTCGCTCTTGTCGATGATGTTCCCACGCAGGATGGCGATGAGTGTTTCCTTCTGTTGCAGTTGAGTCGACAGCCGTTCCACTTCCTGCTCCTGCTTCAACAACTCTTCCTTGTGCTTCCGCTCCACCTTTTCATGCCAATTCCACACGAACAGCAGCAGCACGAGCACCGCCAAGATGAGGCAGCCGATGACCGCCCACAGCAACCGTGTCTGCAGCATGGAGGCCTGACGTGCATAACCCGCAGAGAGATAGGTGCGTGTCTGCACATTCAGGCGGTTGATCGCACGTCGCATCTCCTCGTCAAACTGTTGTTGTTTCTCCTTCACCGTTGCAGCCCAGCCTTCTTTCGCTTCTTCCTCGTAGGCATGCTCTGCATCCTCAAACATTCCTTTCGGCACACCGAGTTCGCGGACTGTCAGTTTCCCATCGTAAGTGGAATGGTACTGCATGTAGGAAGAGAAGGGGAGCACTGGGGCGTTCTCCACACTGTCTATGAGGGCAGCCACAGAGTCGTACAGGGTCTCTGGGATCTTCCCGCTTTTGCAGGCGAGGCTTGCCGCATGAACCAATGTGGGGAAGTGGCGAGGATTGAGCGATTGCAAAGACAGGTAGGAGAATCCGTAGTCATTCACGAGGGTGAGCAACCATTGTGCGTCACCTCGGCATCGGCCGAAGTGCTTTAGAGCCTGCCTTTGGCAGTGGTGCGCCTCGTTGTTGGCTGCATGGTGGGCATATTGCAGATGCCTGCCCAACTGCTGATAAGCACGATGGGCCGTCTCGCTGTCTCCGCAAGCCTCGGCACAATGGATGGCCAGCAAGTAGAGTTGGTCTTTCTGTAGCAGCGAGTCGTTTTCCCCATGGTGGCGGCTCAGCACATAGCAGATGCGACCAAACCGCCGCAAGTCCTCCTCGTCATTCGTCACTCCGCCCACGCTCTTCTCGCTGTAATAATGGTACGCGCGGAGGAGCGACGAGTCAGCCATCATGCTGTCCAACTCCTCGTCAAGCCGTCCTTTGCTCGACATGGTCTCACGCTTAAACTCCCAAGTTTCCTCATAGTCACCCAGACACACCGCCGTGTCGGCATGGGCACGTTGCCATTGTTCTTCCAGCACGAGCGCCCGGGTGAGTGCATATAGCATGAAGTCGGCTTCATCCAAGTTTGCTGTATCTACTTCTTCTAAGAGGGTAGCGGCACTGTCTGGTGCATCGAGCGCCAAGAGTTCTGCTTCGTTCAGCAACAGCGATTGCTTTCTGCTGCATGCTGAGAAGATGATGGCGCAGAGGCAAGTCAGCATCATGGCAACCATCAGTAAAGGATTTTTTCGTTTCATAGATTCTTTGATTTTGTGCTGCAAAGGTACGGCAAAAGCAATAAACAAAAAAAGGAACAGGTGGAAAAGTGCTTTCCAGTCTGTTTCTTTTGTTAATCAGTTGTTTAGGTGCTGTTTTTCCACCCTTTTTCCACCTTTTTAGATGGAAATCTTGCTTGTTCGTCACTTCTTTTTCCTTTTCTTTTTCCCTTTTTCATCCTCGTTTGCTTTGTCTCGATTGATGAGTTGAGGGACGTTGATGTTGCGTGGCAGGCTGACAGAAGGCTTAGCTTCTTGTGCTGCTGGACTCTCGTTGCCGTAGCGGTCGATAGCCGTAACAGCGTGGTGCAGCACTTTGGTGTCCCTTCCTTTGAGTTCGTATTGTGTGTCGCGTATGTTGGTGGCAAGAAGATTCTGTGGGTCGGTCACATCAACGGGATAGGTGTTAGAGCCATATACATTATATAATATGTATTCTCCTGCAAGGACAGGAGCTTCCTTTTGGGGAAGAGAGGCATTCCAAGTGAGCTTGCCGTTGGTGTATTTTAGGTTGGCGGGGACGGTGGGCGGCTGGGTGTTGTCGGTCCAAGTCATGCGTGGCGTGAGAGCTGGATAGGGGAAAAACTCGTCGCAAGCCGTTGTGTAGATGCCCTTGTAGTTGCCTGTGAGGAACTCGCCTCTGTAGAAGGCGATGCCGCCAATGCCGCTGTTACGGGCTGTGTGCATCTGGGCACGCACGTCGTTGAGTGTCCAGCGTCCTTCTTTAGGGTCGAGGAAATAGATGCCAAGTCCAGGCACAACGGGGTGGCCATAACTGTTTTCTTTCCAGTCAAACAGGAAAGGGTAGAAGTTGTCGCCCGTGAAGTACATCATGGGAAAGAGCATGTCCTGATAGTTCTCGCGCAGCCATTGCTGAGGGTCTTGATAGACAGCGGAATAGCAGTTCCATCCTCCTGCGCTGTAACGCTGGGTGTCGTCGTATTTGCCGATAGGGGAACTGCTGAGCTTCACCCATGGCTTGATGGGCTTGACTGTGTCGTGCACGCGTTTGACAATGCGAGTGATGTTGTCGCGTCGCCACTCGGCCTTGGACATGCCGCTTGACTTGGAGTACAGGTTGTCGTCTGAAAATCTGTAGGTGGCTTCAGGATAGCGGATGTAGTCGAGCGATATGCCGTCCACATCGTAGTTCTCGACGATTTCCTTGCAGATGCTGGCTATGTAGTTGGCTGTTTCGGGCTTGCCTGGTATCATGAACATCTCTCCTCCTTTCGCGGTCTTGACAAGCTCTTTTCTTTTTCTGATGATGGAGGCTGCTCCGTAGCTGCGCTGGCGCTGGGTGGTACCGATGGGGATGCAGACAATCCATGCGTGCAGCTCCATGCCCCTCTTGTGGCACTCTTCGATGCAGAAAGCCAGCGGGTCATAGCCAGGGGCTTTCCCTGCACGCCCAGTCAGGCTCTGTTCCCAAGGTTCGATGGCGGAGGGGTAGATGACGGAGGCTCTGACGCGTGTCTGAAGCAGGACGGTGTTGATGTTCGCTTTCTTGTAGCTATCGAGGATTTGGGTCAGCTCTCGTTTCTGCAGCTCCAGGCTTCTGGTGTCCGTGGCTTTGGTGCGTGGCCAGTCCAGTCCGCCGATGGTGGTAAGCCATACAGCTCGTGTCTCGCGAAGAGGGTGGGCTGTATCCCAAAGGTCTGGGGGGAATGATGCCTTTGGGGATGGCGTGAGGGAGGTTGCAGGCTCTTGTGCATGAAGTGCGGTTGACAGAATAATAAAAAATGTCAACAATGCCCACAGTTTATGTGTATATGTCATTATCTTCTTATTTTTTTTGCAAAGATACGGATAATTCCGTATTTTTGCCACATAAATATTCAATAAATAGATATGGTTACATTTATCACATCGTTGCTGCTCCTGATTTTGGGCTATGTCCTGTATGGAGCTTTTGTGGACAGAGTGTTTGGTGCTGATTCGAAAAGGCAGACTCCATGCTATGCCTCTCAGGATGGAGTTGACTACATTCCCATGCCAACATGGAAGGTGTTCCTCATTCAGTTCCTTAACATAGCAGGGACGGGACCTATCTTTGGTGCCATTCAAGGCATCTTGTTCGGCCCAAGCGCTTATTTCTGGATTGTGCTGGGATGCATCTTCGGAGGTGCTGTGCATGACTACATGTCGGGCATGATTAGCATCCGCAAGAATGGCGCCAGCCTGCCTGAGATTGTGGGCGATGAACTGGGCACTGTGGCGCGCTTTGCGTTGCGTGTCATGTCGTTGGTGCTGATGGTGCTTGTGGGAGCTGTCTTTGTGACGACTCCTGCCGACATCCTCGATGGCATGATGGTTGACCAAGGTTTCCTGTGGTCCAAGTATTTCTGGGTGGTCATCATCATCATATACTATATTCTGGCCACCTTGCTGCCTGTTGATAAGCTCATAGGCAAGATCTATCCCGTGTTTGGAGTGGCGTTGCTGGTGATGGCTGTAGGCTTGGGATATGGCATCTTTGTATATGATGGCACGATGCCAGAGATAACAGAGGCATTCAGCAACCATCATCCTACCAGCACGATGCCTATCTTCCCGGGTCTGTTCATCACGATTGCCTGTGGTGCAGTGAGCGGTTTCCATGCAACACAAAGCCCAATGATGGCTCGATGCATGAAGAACGAGAAATATGGTCGCCCCATCTTCTACGGAGCAATGATAACAGAGGGACTTGTAGCCCTGATCTGGGCAGCAGCAGCCATCAAGTTTGCTGATAGCCTCAATGTGGCAGGTGACACGCCTTACGAGAAATTGCTGGCTGCCATGGTTAATCCAGAGACAGGCAAACCATCGCCAGCCGTATTGGTCAATGCCATTTGCTCCAGCTGGCTCGGCAAGGTCGGAGCGGTGCTCGCGCTCCTCGGCGTGGTAGCAGCGCCTATCACCAGCGGTGACACAGCGTTCCGCAGCGCTCGTCTGATTGCGGCAGACTTCATGCACTACAAGCAAAACAAGATATACAAGCGCATCGTCCTGTCGTTGCCTATCTTTGTGGTGAGCATCGTCCTGATGTTCGTCAACTTCGACATCCTGTGGCGCTATTTCGCATGGTTCAATCAGAGCCTTTCAGTCTTCACGCTGTGGGCTGTGACAGTATGGATGACAAAGAGATGTGCTGCAGAGTCAAGAAATCTCTACACCGTGCTCATACCGCTTGTGCCAGCCTTGTGGATGACCATGGTCTGCACCACCTATATCTTGATTGCCCCAGAGGGCTTCCAGCTGAACCATACCCTTTCCTACACGCTTGGAGGTCTGGTGGTGCTGGGCATTTTAATTTGTTATATCATGTGGGCTAAAAAACTTTACAGAAAATGAAACGTTACATCTGGCAGCCGGTGGCTTTCTTCCTCGTCGGCATAGGATTCTACATCTACAATGGCGTGACATGGAACACATGGACAGCTTACCTGCCGCACATACTGACCTATGCTGTCATCTGCGGCACATTGATGTGGGCTTTATACAGAAAAGAACAATATAAAAACAAAATCAAGTAATTATGAAAAGATTGTTTTTCGCGATGCTTCTTGTCATCGCTGGTGTCAGCACAGCGTCTGCACAGTTCGAGAAGGGAAAGTATTATCTTGGTGCAACCACCAACTCAGCAGGACTCTCCTACAGCAAGGACAGCAAGTTCGCCCTCAACTTAGGTGTGAACGGAGGCTATATGTTTGAAGAGGCATGGCTGGCGATTGCCGAAGTCGGCTTCGACTATCACAACTCCGACATGCAGCACTTCTACGCAGGTGCCAAGTGCCGCTATCTCATCGAGCAGAACGGACTCTTCTTGCAGGCTGGAGCCAAGTATATTCATGGGGCGAAAAACTTCAACGATGTACAGCTCACGCCCGAGGTAGGCTACTGCTTCTTCCTCAATCGTCACCTGACCGTTGAGCCTTCCCTCTATTACGACCTTTCTCTCTCCGACTTCTCCGACAGGAGCGAGTTCGGATTGAAAGTAGGACTCGCATGGTATTTCTAAAAAACAATAAAAGCTATATGTTAAGTGTAGAAGAACTGAACGACAGGCTGATAGACCTGGCCTTTGCCGAAGATATAGGCGATGGCGACCATACAACCCTCTGCTGCATCCCTGCCGACGCCTATGGCGAGAGCAAGCTCCTCATCAAGGAGGAGGGAATCTTTGCAGGAGTAGAAATTGCAAAAGAAGTGTTTCGCCGCTTTGACCCCACCATGGAGGTGGAAGTCTATATACAGGATGGTGCTCACGTCAAGCCCGGCGACATCGTCATGTCAGTGAAAGGCAAGGAACAGAGCCTGCTCCAGACAGAGCGCCTCATGCTCAACATCCTTCAGCGCATGAGCGGCATAGCCACTATGACCAACAAGTACCAGCAGGCGCTCATCGATGCCGGTACCAAGACCCGTGTGCTCGACACACGCAAGACCACTCCAGGCATGCGTATGCTGGAGAAAGAAGCGGTCAAGATTGGCGGAGGCATGAACCACCGCATCGGACTCTTCGACATGATTCTGCTGAAAGACAATCATATCGACTTCTGTGGCGGCATCCACAATGCCATCTCACGCGCCAAGCAATACTGCAAGGAGCATGGCAAGGACCTCAAGATAGAGTGTGAGGTGCGCAACTGGAAAGAGCTGGAAGAAGCCCTTGCCGAAGGTTGCGACCGCATCATGTTCGACAACTTCACGCCCGAAGACACTGCCAAGGCCGTGCAGCTCGTGGCAGGTCGTGCCGAAACAGAATCCTCTGGCGGCATCACCTTCGACACCATGATTCCCTATGCCAAGGCAGGCGTGGACTTCATCTCCTTCGGAGCATTGACCCACTCTGTCAAAGGACTCGACATGAGTTTCAAGGCAGCAGGAAGCGACAAACTCATTATTAAGTAGTGAAGAGTGAAAAATCTAAGTTACTTTTGCTAACGAGAGACTATCCGAATGGCAGGTAACTTAGATTTTTCACTCTTCATTTTTCACTCTCCACATTCCTTCTCCCGCTCCTCACTCTCTCAAAGCAGAGGGATGGGGAATATCCTGCTCTGCATCTGCTTCGGTTTCCCGTTGATGAGGTAGAGCGGAATGAGACCTTTCGACAGAACGTATTTGCTCAGTTTCTCTTTCAGTTCGCGTGCCATCTGCTGATTGGATGGTTCATTTCTCACAAACTTGATGTCCACCGCTGTGGGCATATAGTTCTGGTCAAAGGCCGAGTATTTGATACGAACAAAAATGCGCCCACTCATTTCTGGATAGCGCTTGTGCAGTTCTGCCCCCAACCGCTTGAAATCCTCCACACATTCCTTCTCCTGCTTGCTGTTGACCATTCCCTTGATGAGCACCTTGTTTTCCGACCGATTGACAGACACAATCTTGCCACGTTTCACCACAATGAAATCCTCATGTTCATAGTGGCGGTTAAAACCACAGTGCTCGTAGAAAACCATATTGCCCGACACAACTCGCAAGGTGTCTGAGAACCACGTTGCAACAGCCCGTTCCCCCTTGCAGTACTTCTTGAGTTCTGGAATATCCCTGGGCGGAATATTCTTTCCTGCCGCCACATAATCAAGATACAGAAATCCGTTCTCGATACTCCAATGTCCGACATAGCCACGATAAAGCGCTGTGCTTGTCCATTCCTTTTCCATTCGTTCGTTCCATTTCTCCATTTCCGCATTGTAGTAGAGAGGACAAGTGAGCATCTCATACTCCTTTCCACCCCAGACAAGCCTTTCGCCCTCCTGCCCTGTGGCAGAAGCAGTGGAAATGCAGGTTGCCCACACCACAAGGGAAACTAAAAGCGTCATAGGTGTTCTTTTCTTAATCATAAATAGAAATGTTTATATCCAATGGCAAAGATACTGCATTTTTCTGAGAATAGAAAAAATAACGTAAAAAAAGGACTCGACATGAGTTTCAAGGCAGCAGGAAGCGACAAACTCATTATCAAGTAAAGAAAAGAGAACGCATAAACAAAACGTGCAGCATCGGGAGGATGCTGCACGTTTTGTTTTCATTCTTCCTCGTCCAGCACCTCCACATCCTCAAACTCCATTCTGTTCAGCATCTTTTGGAACTCCTTGTGCGGATAGAAACGCACCTTCACTGTACGTACACACTGAGCATCCAGCTGTTCTGGACTCTCAGCGCTCGATGCATTAAAGACAGGCTTCAGCGTGCCGATGCCGTCAATCCGCACCCCATGTCCCAGTGCCAGGTAGTGGCTCAGACGGTCCGACATGGCAGCAGCGATGCCTTTCACCTGTGCTGCTGCCACTCCTTGCGACAGCACACACTCCTTTACGAAATTCTCAAAATTGACAAGCGACGGATTCACTTGCTGCATCAGCCATGCCTCTGACAGGGTGTGGTCTGGCTTGATGACACTTCTTTTCACTTTACGGTAAGCAATGCTCATAATATAAAAGGTTTTAATGGTTAATAATAAGGGTTAACGAGAACTTTCAGCTGTGTTTTTCTTCTGTTTCCCACTGCAAAGATACAACATTTTTTCGCAAAAGTCAATACCTTTTTATAATCTCCTCAGTTTGAGCACGATGCAAATCCTCTCTTCTTTCTGATGACTCAAAATGCTTATAGTTATCCAAATCGTACCCCTCGGGTCCGATGCACCGTACCCCTCGGGTCCACCATGGCGGACCCGAGGGGTACGGTATAGTAAGGCATGGTTTTAAGCAGGTAAGAGAAAAGGAAAGTGACTTCAAATTCCCTCTTTCTGAAAAAAAATCCCTAAAATTTGTTTATGTTCAATTAAATTTTTAATTTTGCATCGGTTTCGGGGGAGAAATCCCGAATCTGTTGCATTAACATATTATTTCGCGCTTAACGAAGAGCCTGAGAAACTTTTTTCGAAATAGTCACGAATTAATAATGTGAGGATGAGCCAGAAATGCGGTTCACCCGAATTACCATATAATGAATGCACGCACCTTTGGTGTGGTATGTTCTTATAGGTAATTGGGGTTTCGGTTTTCTCAGGCTCGCCCCATAGTTAAGCGCATAAGAATGGCCGCACCATTTTTATGCCTTATTGTTAGATGCTTTATTTTTTTATTAATCTTTAATAATATGTAAAATGAAAAAAGTTTATTTTTTTACTGTAATGCTGGCAATGTCAGTTGTTGCAAATGTACAAGCACAGGGTTCAAATGGTTTGACTGAGGTTTCCACATCTTACTCGGAAGGATATTGTTATGTGATTCCGAAAGATTTTACTTTTGGGAAAAACTTTTATTTATCAAGTAGTCCTTGGGAGGAATCAAGCAGTCCTGAGAGCTTCCCTGTTTATGTTTATAATGATGATTTTGAAATAGTAAAAACAATCAATGTCACACACGGTGTCAGACGATGTCTCTATAGGGATTTTGATGGAAACTCCTTTCCAACTGATGATGATGCAGGAACTTTCTATTTGACACAGACACTATTCAATGATGATGAAAAGTTTGAGTATATAAGAAACTCTTCAGAAGGTGGATTTGAAATTGTTTCAGAAGATGGTACAGTTTTGCAGACGTGTAAAAATGTTGATTTTGATGAGAACGGTCCTTTTGATATTTATCGAATGAATGGAAAGTTATATTTAGGCGCACCATGCTATTCCGATCTCAGAGATGATTATCAGTGTTTATACAAAATAGACAAGCAAACGACACGTATTAAACGAGTAGCAGAAATTCCTGTTCCTACAACTCGTTATTCGGTTGCTGGCTATCAGTTGCCTTCTACTCAAAGCGGTGTGAATATTGTGCGTCAAGAGGACGGAACAGTGAAGAAGGTACTCGTTGAATAACACTTTGTTAGGTATTTAATGTAAAATAAACAAACTCCCACGTAAAGCTTGATGCTTCACAAGGGAGTTTGTTCATTTTGCCTTTGTCAGATATTCCCTCACTTGTTCACGTAATGAAGGCAAATCTTCTTTAATGGCTCTTTCAAAGTGTTTCTCTGAAATGCAGAAGATGCAGCCACCTAAGATAAATAGTGTAGGAATGTGAAAAAATTTCATTTCCAAAACTTTTTATCAAACGGGAATGCATATTTATGAATCTCAGTGTCCTTGCTCTTCAATGCCACATGAGCAAGGTTCTTGCAGTCGTAAAATGCACGTTCTTCGATTCTTTTCAGGGAGGCAGGAAGGATGACAGACTGCAATGTCTTGCACTCTGAGAACGCACCCTCTTTTATTGTAATGATTCCTTCAGGGAGAATCACCAAGGATGGAGTATTCATATATGCGTAGGCACCCACGACTTTTACCTCAGGAAAGATTTTGGTAGTGGTGCAAGCAAGAACCAACTCATTCGTCGCCTTCTCTACAACTGAGTTCGAACCTGCTGACTTGTAAGTTCTGTTGTTTTCTTCCACCGTAATTGACATGCAGTATTCACAATCCTTGAAAGCATAAGAACTGTACAGACTGTTATCCTGTACAGCGACATTGACATGTCCATTATCTATAATCTTGTATTTGATACCCGATTCGATGAAAAAAGAATTAGCCATCATACAGTCAGCACAGCAAAACAATGCAATGAATATAATAGCTATTCGGCTCATAACAATACGAAACATATTAATCTATAAAAGTTTGTTTTGTTTTGATTATTTTTAATGATTTCACTTCGACGCCACCTTCAGCCTCACCCACAGCCATCGGGGTATCATTCGCCAGAAGAAGACGAGGAGGCGGTAGCGCCAGTCGATGGTGATGATGGAGCGGTTGTTGCGGATGCCTCGTGCGATGGAGAGGGCAACATCGTGTGGGTCGAGTTGGAGAGGGTAGTTATATCCATCAGCAATGAGGGGTGTGCGGACAAAGCCTGGACGGATGTCGTGGAGGTGGATATGGTGGATGCCTCGTATGCGGCAGAGCTGGCTGAGGCATTCCATGTAGTGGTTGGCGTAGCGTTTGGTGGAGGAGTAGGCTGGGGCGGCTCCGAGCCCGCGGGTGCCGGCTATGCTGCTGATGACAGCGAGGTGCCCCTCTCTCTGAGGATGCTGCTCGAAGTAGTGGAAGGCTGTGCCAACCATCTGGGTGAAACCTGCCACGTTGGTGGCGACAGTGGCCATCTCCTTTTCAAGGTCAAGAGCTGGATTCTGATAGCCGATACCTGCGCTGTGGAAGTAGAGGTCCATGCCGCCTGTCTTGCCGATGAGGCTGAGAAGACGGCGAGGGGCATCTTCTTGTGTGATGTCGATGCACTCGGTGGCGATGACATCGAGGTTCTTGCTCTGAATCTGCTGCAGCAGGGCTTGCCGCCGCCCTGCTATGCCTACCTGCCAGCCTTGCGAGGTGAGCACCTTGACCATTTCGAGTCCAATGCCTGAGGTGGCGCCGATGATGATGGCTTTTTTCTGTGTCATACGCTCTGTGTCCATGATTGTATGACAAATTTACGAAAACTTCTTGGAAAAGGGTGGCTCTAGAGGAGAAAAATAAGCATGTTTGGTGATTTCAGATGAAAATTGTATCTTTGTGGCGATTTCATGACTAAAAGGCAATAAGATGAAAATACTTGGTAATCTGATATGGTGGCTGTTTGGCGGCCTGGAGGCGGCGGTGGGATACTTTACTGCCAGCCTGGCAATTGCGTGTACAATAGTGGGTATTCCTGTGGCATTGCAGACATTCAAGATTGGCTTGCTTTGTCTGTGGCCGTTTGGCTCGCAGGTGGTGGATACTGACAGTCCGACTGGCTGCATCCGCATTCCGCTTAATGTTCTTTGGATTCTCTTCGGAGGACTCTGGGCGTGGTGCTCTCATGTTTTCTTTGGCATCGTGCTCTACATCAGCATTGTTGGCATCCCTTTCGGCAAGCAGCATTTTAAGATGGCTCGTCTGTCTTTAGCTCCTTTTGGCAAAGAGGTTAAACTGAACTTTTAAATTTAATAGATATGAAAAGACTATTTTTGCAAATGCTGTTGCTCTCCTTCTGTTTCTTGTCTGGTTGGGCGCAGTACGTAGAGCAGCACGAGAAACGTGCGACGGGTAATGTGTCGCTGAGTGCGTATGCTGAGCACAAGTGTCAGCTGTTTAACTTCGGCTGGAAATTCCAACTCGGAAATCCTGAAGGGGCGGAACGGATTGATTATGATGATTCGGCATGGAGAACGCTGGATATTCCTCATGACTATCAGTTTGAGCAGCCATGGGATGAGAAGGAGAATAAGGGGCGTGGCTTTAAGCGGATGTGTGAAGGCTGGTACAGGAAGACTTTCAATGTCCCTGAGAGTTTGAAAGGACTTCGTGTTGTGTTGGACTTTGAGGGAGTGATGTATGTGAGCGATGTGTATGTGAACGGGAAAAAAGTGGCAAGCAATGAGTATGGCTATACGGGGTTTGAGGCAGACATCACAAAGGTCGTCAATTATGGCAGCGATAATGTGGTGGCTGTTTATTCAAGCACAGGCCCTACGGGAGGAAGTCGCTGGTACACAGGTGGAGGCATCTTCCGCAACGTGTGGCTGAAGGCTGGCAACAATACTCGCATCGCGCGGCACGGCCTGTATGTGACGACTGAGGGAGATAAGGTGAATGTGCAGGTGCAGGTTGTGGGTTGGCAGCGGCACGACATCAAGATAAAGGCCTGTGTGAAGGATGCTGATGGTCGTGTGGTTGCAACAGCGGAGCAAGGCATGCCTGACCATACCGTACAGAATAACACTGAGGTGCTGCTTCCGCAGATGACTGTGGCCAGTCCGAAGCTGTGGGACGTGGATGCACCTCATCTGTATTCTGTTGAGGCTGTGCTGGAGGAAGATGGAGTGGTGATAGACTCTGTAGCAGACAAGTTTGGTTTCCGCACGATTGAATACGGGTCTGATTTCGGATTTAAGTTGAATGGCAGAAAGGTCTTCCTTGTGGGCATAGCCAATCATCATGACCTTGGCGCTGTGGGTGTTGCAGCCTACAAGACAGCCATCGAGCGTCAGATGCGCACACTGAAGGCTTTCGGCTATAATGCCATACGCTGTTCTCACAACCCTTATTCTGATGATTTCTATCGTATTGCAGATGAGGTAGGACTGCTCGTCGTGGACGAACTGATTGACAAGTGGTCAGACAAGGACTATTGGGGAGGTCGCAAACCGTTTATGCAGCTTTGGCCCGAGTTGATACAGGAGTGGGTGAAGAGAGGGCGCAATCACCCTTCTGTGGTGCTGTGGAGTTTGGGAAATGAATTGCAGACCCGTTCCGATTGGAGTGGTTATCAGACCAATGACTGGGGAATAACGACCTATCGTATTTTTGACCAGATGGTGAAACGATACGACAAGACTCGCCCGACGACAGTTGCCATGTTCCCTGCGCGTGCAGGCGCTCAGCGAAACACGCCAGACTTCAAAACCTATCTTGTTCCGCCAGAGCTGGCATGCGAAACAGAAGTGGCATCGTTTAATTATCAGTGGGATGCTTATCACGGCTACTACAAGCACGCACCCCATCTCATCCTGTTCCAGAGCGAGGCTGTGACCAATCAGCTGCAGCAGCCCTACTATGGCATGGACCGTCAGCGTGGCGTAGGCCTCTGCTGGTGGGGCGCCATTGAATATTGGGGTGAGTCGAACGGATGGCCCAAGAAGGGGTGGAACTATTCTTTCTTTAGCCACACCTTGCAGCCATTCCCTCAGGCATATCTCATCAAGTCATGCATACAGCCCGATAACCCCGTCGTGTGCATAGGCGTCTTGGATGGCAAGGGCGAAAGCCTCGAATGGAACGACATCAAGGTAGGGCAGCAGAAAATCAATAAGAACTGGAATCAGAAGGATGGCTCTCATCCCAATGTCTTCACTTACACCAATGCCGAAGAGGTGGAACTGCTGTATAACGGCAAGTCTCTTGGCGTGCAGAAAAACGATACGACAGATATTGCCAAGCGAAACGCAATTCTTTGGTCTGGCATTGACTACGGCACAGGCGGCAAGCTTGTTGCCATAGCTCGCACAGGCGGCAAGGAAGTAGCCCGTGATGAAATAGAAACGACAGGCAAGGCCGTTCGCCTCCGCATAGAAGAAGAAACCAAAGAGTGGACAGCCGATGGCATGTCCCTTAAGTATCTCAACATCTATGCCGTCGATTCAAGAGGCAGGGTCGTTCCCAATGCCACAGATGAGATTAGCGTCTCCGTCTCTGGTGCAGCCACCTTCCTCGCCCTTGACAATGGCGACCACTACACCAGCGACCTCTTCCATGGCGTGACCACCAAGCAGATGCAGACAGGCTACATGCAGTGCATCCTTCGCAGCACCTTGCAAGCAGGCAAGGTGACAGTGGCAGTTTCCTCCCCAACCCTGAAAGGTGCGAAGCTGACTTTCCAATAATGCACTATCTGCTGTGGAACATTCCTTCTTCGGCATGTAGTTCCTTCCTTGTTCATCGCTTTGAGCTTTCCGTGTCCATCGCATTGTTCCTTCCGTGTTGAACAGCTTGGACAAAGAAGGGAGGCTGAGGGGGGAGGGGAGCAACCGATGTGAAAGTCTGGGAGAGGAGAGAAATTCCTGTATGGGATGTGAAAAAAAATAGCGAAGACGATGATGGTGTCAGAATTTTGTTTTATCTTTGCAAACAGCCTATGCGCTGGGCTATATTCTTTTGATGTAATAAATAACTAAATAATTTAATAATATGGACAACGAATTGATTAAGCAGTGTGAAGCTGAGGCACAGAAGTGGCTTTCGCCAGCGTTTGATGCCGAGACACAGGCAGAAGTGAAGGCTATGCTCGATGCTGAGGACAAGACAGCTCTCATCGATGCATTCTATCAGAATCTGGAGTTTGGTACTGGCGGTTTGCGCGGTATCATGGGTGCGGGTACTAACCGCATGAATAAATATATTGTGGGCATGGCTACTCAGGGCTTTGCCAACTACATCAACAAGGCTTTTGCGGGCAAGAAGGACATCAGCGTAGTGGTGGGACACGACTGCCGCAACAACTCTCGTCTGTTTGCTGAGACGGTGGCTGACATCTTCTCTGCCAATGGCATCAAGGCTTATCTGTTTGAGAGCCTTCGTCCTACTCCTGAGATTTCTTTCGCCATCCGTCAGCTGGGTGCGCAGGCTGGTGTGAACATCACTGCCAGCCACAATCCGCGCGAATACAATGGTTACAAGGCTTACTGGGATGATGGCGCTCAGGTGCTGGCACCGCACGACACTGGCATCATCGACGAGGTGAACAAGGTGACGATTGACCAGGTGAAGTTTGAGCCTAACAAGGATTTGATTCAGATTATTGGAGGCGAGATGGATGTGGACTATCTGAATGCGGTGCATGAGGCGTTGGTTGACCAAGAGGTCATCAACCGACAGAAGGACCTTTGCATTGTTTACTCTCCATTGCATGGAACAGGACGTGTCATCATCCCTGCTGCGCTCCGTACATGGGGTTTCCAGAACATTAACGTGGTGAATGAGCAGATGTCTATTGATGGCAACTTCCCAACGGTCGTTTCTCCAAATCCTGAGAACTCAGAGGCAATGACTTTAGGCATGAAGCTGGGTACGAAGCTCAATGCTGACCTGGTGCTGGCGTCTGACCCTGATGCTGACCGTCTGGCTGTGGTGTGCCGCGACCCGAAGGGAGAGTGGTGCATCCTCAATGGTAACCAGACTGCGCTCATGCTCTCTTACTACATCATCGAGAACAAGAAGAAGCTTGGACAGCTGAAGGGCAATGAGTTTATGGTGAAGACTATCGTGACGACAGAGACCATTGCAGAAATTGCTCAGCGCAACAACGTGGAGATTCGCGATGTTTATACTGGTTTCAAGTGGATTGCTCGCGAAATCAAACTGTCTGAAGGTGTGAAGAAATATATTGGCGGAGGCGAGGAATCGTTCGGATACCTGCCATTTGACAAAGTGCGTGACAAGGACAGCCCGGCTTCTATCTGTTTGCTTTGCGAGATTGCTGCATGGGCAAAGGATAACGGCATGACGCTCTACGACTTGCTGATGAAGATTTACCTTGATTACGGATTTGCTTACCAGAATGCTATTTCTGTCACTAAGCCAGGCAAGTCTGGTGCTGACGAAATCAAGCAGATGATGGAAGACTTCCGCAAGACTCCACCAGCATCTCTTGGCGGCAGCCCTGTCGTTTGCGTGAAGGACTACAAGACGCTGAAGCAAGTGTGCCAAGGCGTGGAGTCTGACCTCGATATGCCTGCAACCAGCAATGTGCTGCAGTGGTTCACTGCTGATGGCACCAAGATTTCTGTTCGTCCTTCCGGTACAGAACCTAAGATTAAGTTCTATGTGGAGGTGAAGGGCGAGATGGCATGTCCTAAGTGCTATCCATCGGCTACTGCTGAGGCACAGGCAAAAGTGGATGCTATCAAGAAGGATTTGGGACTTTGAAGAGCTTGAATAGCTTGCGAGATTCTAAGCGAAGTGCACCATCCGTTTTTGTTACGGATGGTGTACTTTTTTTGTTGCCCTGAAAAACCGTACCCCTCGGGTCCGATAGGGTGGACCCGAGGGGTACGGTGCGTCGAACCCGAGGGGTACGGTATAAGAGGACACAAAAGTATGCCTAAGGCTATGCAGTGTGGAAATGGCGTCAGAAGGCCTTTTCTGTGAAAGTCATCCATGCTCCTGTTGCAGGGTGACGGAAGGTGATGCTCTCTGCATGCAGGTACAGACGGTCGGAGGCTGTTCCGTAGAGGATGTCTCCTTTGATGGGGCGTCCAAGCCCGTCTGGATGAGCGCAATGGATGCGGAGCTGATGGGTGCGTCCTGTCTCTGGATACAGCTCTACGCGACTTTCATCAGTAAAATGGTAGCGTGTGATGGCTTGTTTTCCAAATCGTGGGTCAACCGTTTGGCGTGGTGAGTCAAACGGATTGCGTGAGAGTGGGAGAGAGATGATGCCTTGAGATGCTTGCCCTGGCTGTGGGGGGGATGAAAGAAGGGCGATGTACTTTTTCTTGATTTCGTGCCGGGTGAACTGTTCTTGCAGTTGGCGGCAGACTTCAAGGTTCTTGGCAGCCAGCATCAGTCCTGATGTGTCTTGGTCCAGACGGTGTACAAGGCGAATCTCTGGGCTGATTTCTGTGAGATGGGCTTGCAGCGATACCTCTCCGTGGTTGCGGCTGGGCACAGACAGCAGGCCCGAAGGTTTGTAAATGACCATGAGGTCATCGTCTTCATGGAGGATGCGTACTTGACTGAGCAGCCTCTTGCCGCGACTGAACAGGGGATTTTCCTCAACATCGAGCCCTTGCATCATATAGGTGAGAATGGGGACGCACTTGTGCTGGCAAGAGGGGTAGAAGTGCCCTTCGATGCGCATCTGGCTGCCTTTAGAGGGACCTACCCAAAATTCCTCCATGCACACAGGCTTTAGGTTGTGCTGGTAGGCATATTGCAGTAACTTGGGAGCGCAGCATTCGCCTGCTCCGCCTGGTGGAACGCCCACTTTGGATTGAGGTTTTACCTGTGTGCGGCCTTCTTTGTAGTCGATGTATTCTTCTTCGCTGAAAGGAGTCTTGTAGTCTTTGAAGATGTCGAGCAAGTCTGCCACTTGCCTGTTGGCGTTCAGCATGCGGAACTGGCGAAAGGTCCACGTTTGCAGAGCCTGTGACTTCTCTTTCCGCAGCACCTTCAGTTCTTGCTTTTCCACCTCATTGTTGCAGCTGTTGATTTGGTGGGTCAAGTCAACAATCCGCTGCTCTTCCTCGTGGAAGTAGCCTTGCTGCAAGTCACAGACGGGCGGCACGAAGCCTTCGTGATGATAGGCTCCGTTGTAGATGCCAGAAAAAGCGCGGAGGTAGTAGCGCTTCCCTTCATGTTCTACCACCAGCACGCCAAACATCTTTCCTTCGTGCGGATACATGTCGGGGGTGTTGTAACAATAGTCGATAACCTCCTTGACTGCAAGCTGGCAAAGAGGGTGCGGACGATAGCAGAATGGGTAGGTGAATTGTGTGGGCGAAGGGATGTTTTCTGCTTCAGGCGGAAGTGGATGGAGTTGCGATTTCATGGCTGACCACAAGCGGCTCATGAATGTTATTTCTGTACAGCAACACGCTGGGTGGGCGCCATTTCTACATTCCGTTTATCCACTTGGGTAACAACCTTTGCTGCAAGACTCATGAAGGCGATGCCTTCTGGCGATGCGGGGTTGAGTACGGCAGGAGCACCTTGGTCGCCTGTTTCGCAGACAGACTGAATCAGTGGAATTTGTGCCAGCAGCGGTACGTTCAGTTCCTCTGCCAGGTTCTTGCATCCGTCTTTGCCAAAGATGTAGTATTTGTTTTCTGGCAATTCTGCAGGAGTGAACCATGCCATGTTCTCAACCAGTCCGAGGATGGGCACGTTCACCTTGTCGTTCATGTACATGTTGATGCCTTTTCGGGCATCAGCCAAGGCAACTTGCTGAGGGGTGGATACGATGACTGCTCCTGTGATGCCCAGTGTCTGAATGAGCGTCAGGTGTATGTCGCTGGTGCCAGGAGGGGTGTCAAGAATGAAATAGTCGAGTTCGCCCCAAGCTGCTTCGGAGATGAGTTGCTTGAGCGCATTGCATGCCATGCCTCCGCGCCAAAGGGTTGCTTGCTCCGGATCCACGAAGAAGCCTATAGAAAGGAGCTTGACGCCATACTTCTCAACAGGTATAATCAGGTCTCTTCCGTCAATCTGCTCTGCATAAGGACGTGCCTCTTCCACACCAAACATCTTTGGTATGGATGGGCCGAAGATGTCAGTGTCGAGCAGCCCGACGCGATAGCCGAGCTTTGCCAGTCCGATGGCGAGGTTGGCTGTCACTGTTGATTTGCCTACTCCTCCTTTTCCTGAGCTGACAGCGATGATGTTCTTGACGCCTGGCAAAAGCTTGTCTGGTTCGGGTGGAAGAGCGGTCTTGGCTTTGGTGCCAATGGTCACTTCCACGTCAGGGTGTACAAATGTCTTGATTGCTGCTTCTGCCGCCTTGACAACAGACTTCTTGAATGGGTCTGTTTCTTTCTCAAAGATGAGCGAGAAGGATACCTTCATGCCGTCGATGCGGAGGTCGTCTTCCAGCATCTCGTTTTCCATAATGTTTTTGCCGTTGCCCGGATAGCGCACAGTGGCAAGGGCGTCGTGTATGAGTTTTGGGTATATAGTCATAGAAGTTATGTGTGATTAAGACGTGATGATTAGGGGGAGAAAGGGTTATTTCCCTGTTTTTTTTGTTGATACGACTTGATGGTTGTAAGAGCGATAACCGTCTACAGGGATTTCGATGTCAGGCTCTTCAAGCGCTCCTTCGTGAGGCAACTGGAATTTGAGATATTTGATAGGGATGCCACGTTCCAGCCACATGCTTTCGTAGTAGGTGCGGATGTCGGTGAGTGAAGAGTCGATGTCTTTCTCTGCATAAAGGTCGAATGTGCATTGTAGGAGAGGCAAGCTGTTGCGTTCAACCATGTATTTGGTGTATGTGGCAAGGAAATTAGAGTCGGTCTTCACGTTGATGACGGCATTGTCAACCAAGAAACGGCGATAGCGTTCCATGAAGTAGGTGGATGTGAGCCGTTTGGTTGCCTTCTTCATTTGCGGATCAGAGAAGGTGAGCCACAGTTCTGCCACTTCGTTCTCTGCAAAAAGTCCATCGATGCATTCAATGTTGGTACGCAGGAACGC
Source organism: Bacteroidales bacterium (assembly GCA_030528885.1). Taxonomy (GTDB): domain Bacteria; phylum Bacteroidota; class Bacteroidia; order Bacteroidales; family Bacteroidaceae; genus Minthosoma. The sequence goes on from JAUMXY010000014.1 coordinate 35,597, forward strand.
CACGTTCTGCAACCCTTCTTCCACGGCAGTTTTTGCGCCGTGCCACATGCGTGCTCCTTTGATGTCGATGCCGATGAAGTTCTTGTCGGGAAAGCGTCGTGCCAGCCCTATCGTGTATTCTCCTCTGCCGCATCCCAGTTCAAGGACGATGGGATTGTCGTTCTTGAAGAAGAGCTGGTGCCAGTTCCCTTTCAAAGAAAATCCTTCTTTCTGCAGCTGCCAGAAAGGGCATTCTACCACAAGCGGGTTTTCTGCCATTTCGGCAAATTTAGCGAGTTTCCCTTTTCCCATGTTATGTCAGTTCCAATTCAAATTCTTCTTTTAGTTTTCGTAACGCTTCGCTGTTCTCCAGCATCATGTTGAATATCTCATGACGAGTGTATGTAACACGTCTGTCGGTTACTTCGCGGATACGTGTAGCCATTTTTATCTGATGGTTCTTCAGCCGTTGCTGCAGATGCGCTTCAATACGTGGCCTCATCTTGTTCAGCTCATTCATAACAGATGGGTTGTCTGCAATGATGAGGAATGTTGTGCCGTCCTCTGTGAGCATAGGCTCCATGTTGTCCATTTGTCGCGACATGGCCGTTTCCTCTCGTGGCAGGGCTGCTGCAAATTCTCTCCAAGCAATGGTCAGGCTCACGTTATCGACCTCTTTATCTTCGAATGTCTGCTGAATCGTTTCGTCTGCTTGCTGCTCTTGGGACAAACTGGCAGCAGGTTCTTCCTGCTTCTTTCTGATGGAGAAGCTGTGAATCGACACCCTGCGATCCGTTCCCTGTTGAGAGGGCTGTGCAGGAGGCGTGCTTGGTCTGATGCCCGCTTGATGCACGTGTTCGGCTGGTGATTTAGCAGCGGCATAGTTGTTTGGCAATGTCTCGGCAGGCTGGTTGCCTGTGGCTCCTTCCTTCCTGTCAGAAGGAGCAGGAGAGGCTTTTTGCAGCCTCTCGAATATGGGTTTAAGAATCTTCGTAGGGCAAAGCCCCGACGAAGCGTCGTCGTCAGAGGATAGCTGCGCTGTCTCGATGAGCGTGAGCTCTACAAGCAACCTTTTGTTTTGGCTTTGTTTGTAGTTCAGGTCGCAGCTGTTCGCCAGTTTCATGGCCTTGAACAGGAATTGCGGTTTGCATCTTTGCGCTTGTTCCCTGTACTTAGCTCTTACTTCCTCGCTCGCTTCGATAAGCCCTGCTGTCTGTGCATCTTGGCTGACAAGGAGATTGCGGAAATGGCTTGACAAGCCCGTGATGAAGCTTTGGCCTTCAAAGCCCTTTGACAGGATTTCGTTCAGCGTGAGCATGCATTCAGTGATTTTCCCTTCAAGGAAATAGTCTGTCAACTTGAAGAAATACTCGTAATCAAGCACGTTCAGGTTCTCGATGGTGCGCTGATAAGTGATGTTGCCTCCGCAGAACGATGCGACTTGGTCGAAGATAGAAAGTGCATCGCGCATTCCTCCGTCTGCCTTTTGGGCAATGATGTTCAGTGCAGCCTCTTCTGCCGTTATGCCCTCTTGTGCTGCAACATTCTTCAGATGCGCCACCGTGTCGTCCACTCCCATGCGCTTGAAGTCGTAGATTTGGCATCGGCTCATGATGGTGGGCAGAATCTTATGCTTCTCAGTGGTGGCGAGAATGAAGATGGCATGATGAGGCGGCTCTTCCAATGTCTTCAGAAAAGCATTGAATGCTGCTTGCGAGAGCATGTGCACCTCGTCAATGATAAACACTTTGTATCGTCCTATCTGAGGCGGAATCCTCACTTGCTCAATCAGTTGTCGGATATCTTCGACGGAATTGTTGGAGGCGGCATCCAGCTCGTGTATGTTGTAAGAGCGCTGCTCGTTAAACGCCTTGCACGACTCACATTCGCCACAGGCTTCTCCGTTTGCTTGCGGTGTAAGGCAGTTGATGGTCTTTGCGAAGATGCGTGCGCATGTTGTTTTTCCCACGCCTCGCGGACCGCAGAACAGGTATGCGTGTGCTAGTCGTCCGCTTTGAATGGCGTTCTTCAACGTTGTAGTCAGGGAACCCTGTCCCACTACGGTGTCAAACGTCATCGGGCGGTACTTGCGTGCCGAAACAATATAGTTTTCCATTTTGATGTTGTTTGTTAGTGCAAAGATAGTGCAAATCGAAGACAGAACAAAATAAACGTGTTTATTTTTCATGTTGTGTAGTCGTGTCTTATGTGTAGGTGCTGAATTTTTTGTACCTTTGTGGACTAATTCGAAAAAACATGATTGAGGAATATCAAATAAGAATTCTGCCCGAACAGGCGGCAAGCGAGCGCGGCATTAAGCAGTTTTTGCAAGAGGAAAAAGGACTTTGCGCGGATGAGGTAACGGCGTTGAGAGTGCTGAAACGTAGCATTGATGCGCGCCAGCGGACGATTTATGTGAATCTGAAGGTGCGAGTGTATGTGAATGAATTGCCCGATGATGATGGTTTTGTGAGGACGGATTATCCAAATGTAGAGGGCAAGCCTCAAGCCGTGGTGGTAGGTGCAGGTCCCGGCGGCTTGTTTGCGGCCTTGCGGCTGATCGAGCTGGGCATTCGCCCCATTGTGGTGGAACGTGGAAAAGATGTTCATGAGCGCAGGAAAGACATCGCCCTCATTTCTCGTACCCACACGGTGAATCCTGAATCCAATTTCTCGTTTGGCGAGGGCGGTGCAGGCGCTTTTTCCGATGGAAAGCTCTATACTCGCAGCAAGAAACGTGGCAGCGTGGAGAAAATCCTTAACGTTTTTTGCCAGCATGGTGCCAGCACCAATATTCTGGCCGATGCGCATCCGCACTTAGGAACCGATAGATTGCCGCACATCATCGAGGCCATGCGCAATACCATTATACGCTGTGGGGGAGAAGTGCACTTCGAGACCAAGATGGACACGATACTGACAGCTAATGGTAGGGTGGAAGGAATCTGCTGTGGTGAGCAGGTGTTCAGAGGTCCTGTGATATTGGCGACAGGCCACAGTGCCCGCGATGTTTATCGTTATCTGCATGCCCAAGGCATAGAGATGGAAGCTAAGGACATCGCGGTTGGCGTTCGTTTGGAACATCCTTCGGAATTGATAGACCGAATTCAGTATCATCGCAAAGAAGGGCGGGGCGACTACCTGCCTGCTGCCGAATATTCCTTTGTAACTCAGGTGGATGGACGCGGCGTGTATTCCTTCTGCATGTGTCCAGGAGGCACTGTCGTGCCTGCTGCCAGCGGTCCTAATCAGCTGGTGGTGAATGGCATGAGCAACTCTCAGAGAAACAGCCCTTGGAGTAACTCGGGAATGGTCGTTGAACTGCATGCCGATGACTTGAACGAACGCTCGCTCATGGAGTTGCCTCCAGTTCCCAATGCCGACATTCGGGGCGGCGCTCTTGCCATGATGGAGTTTCAAGAAAGGCTGGAGTATACAGCGTGGATGCAAGGAAACCGCAGGCAGACGGCGCCGGCGCAGCGCATGGCGCACTTTGTCAACAATAAGGGCAGCTATGACATGCCTCGCACATCCTACACGCCCGGAGTGATTAGCACGCCCATTCATTTCTGGATGCCAGACTTTGTTTCTGTCCGTTTGCAGAAAGCCTTCAAGCACTTTGGCAAGACTTGCCATGGGTTTCTGACCAACGAGGCGCTGCTGATAGGTGTTGAGACACGCACGTCGGCACCAGTACGCATCTTGCGCGATAGAGACACGCTTCAGCACGTTCGTCTTCAAGGGCTTTTCCCTTGTGGCGAAGGCGCAGGCTATGCCGGCGGCATCGTCAGCGCAGCCATTGACGGAGAGCGTTGTGCAGACATGGTGGCCCAATATCTGAAAAACCAAGCCTGACAGCATGAATCTTCGAGATAAGCAGATACTTCACATCGCGCTTCCCAGCATTGTCTCAAACATCACCGTTCCCTTGCTTGGCCTGGTGGATGTCGCCATTACTGGGCACCTTGGCTCGGCAGCCTACATTGGCGCCATTGCGGTGGGAGGGATGCTCTTCAACATCATCTACTGGATGTTTGCATTCCTGCGCATGGGCACCAGCGGCATGACCTCGCAGGCGCTGGGGGCTCGCAACCTGCCAGAGGTGGTGAGTGTGCTGCTGAGGGCTACGATGGTGTCGCTGCTCATTTCTGCAGTGATGCTGTGCTTGCAGGTCCCTGTGCGAGAGCTGTCTCTTGCCATCATCGCTCCCTCTGAAGAGGTGGCGGCCTACACGCGCACATATTTCAATATATGTATTTGGGGCGCGCCTGCAGCGTTGGCTCTTTTTGCGTTGACGGGATGGTGTGTCGGCATGCAGAACTCCAAGATACCTATGGCTGTGTCAATCGCTCAGAATTTGGTGAACATACTGCTGAGCCTTGTCTTGGTCTATTGGGGCGGAATGACGATTGAGGGCGTTGCGCTTGGAACAGTCATCGCCTTGTATGCAGGACTTCTTCTTTCACTTTCGCTGATAATGCGTAACTATCTGAGGCTAAAGAAGTACTTGCGTTTGCAAATGGTTGCAACAAGAGAGTCCTTGCTGCGCTTCTTTATGCTGAACAAGGACATCTTTTTGCGGACATGCTGCCTCATCCTTGTCCACTTCTTTTTCATTTCGGCTGGCGCAAAATTGGGAGATGCGGAATTGGCAGTGAACACGATACTCATGCAGCTGTTCATGCTCTACAGCTACATCATGGACGGCTTTGCTTTTGCGGGAGAAGCTATGGTGGGGAAAGCCATAGGAGCGCAGGCAAGAGGTATCTACGATGATACGGTGAAGCGCCTGTTTCGATGGGGATGGTTGCTTGCCGCACTTTTCACTGTCGCTTATTTCTTGTTTGGAGAGGCATACATCTCAGTTCTGACAGATAATGCAGAAGTGGTTGCATCTGCCCAGGAATACCAGCCTTGGACCTTGCTGTTCCCTGTTTGCGGAGTGGCGGCATTTATATGGGACGGCGTCTATATTGGCGCTACGGCAACCAAAGGGATGCTGATTTCAATGGCATCAGGAACTGCTGTGTTCTTTTTGCTCTATCTGCTGTTGGTGCCCAGTTGGGGTAACCATGGCCTATGGGTGGCATTCGTCTGCTATTTGGCTGTGCGCGGAATCAGTTTGGCCCTAACGAGGCATCGAATCTGGCGGTGAGGGTAGTGTGGCGGAATGGATGACGTCTGCAATAAGGTGTTGATGAGAAGCATTTCGTATAGTCGGAATGAGGTCATCTGTAGTCTTTTTTCGGACCAAGATTGCAACGTTAGAATTGCAACCTATATAAGCGTACCCCTCGGGTCCACCACACCGTACCCCTCGGGTCCGATGCATCGGACCCGAGGGGTACGGTATAGAAGAGGTGTGTTTGTTCTTCATTTCTTCAGGAGCGCCTTACGTTCATTCTGGAGTTGTGAAAACTGTCTTGGAAAAGGTTTCCGACAACTTCAAAAAGGGGCATTCAACCCTACATGCTCCCTCTAATGCTCTTAACTTCCCTAAAAAATATGCCTTTTTCTTTTGTTTTTATCTTTTTTTTGTATCTTTGTGGCATAATATATGATAAACATGAGTATGTATTTCCGAAAAATGTCCTTTTTCATTCCTTTGTTATTGTTAGCCGGAGGAATAGTGATAGGTTCTTGCAGCAGAATCAAGCGAGCGCGTCCAGAGAAGGTTCACAGTATAGTGGTGGTGCATTCGTGGGATAGCATCGGCGAGGAGAAAGAGTTGTTTAGCAAGACGATGAAGCAAGCGTTTAAAGACGCAGAGCTGCCGGTGAATGTGCATCACATCTATGCGAACATGGTGCATCGCACCCAAGAGTTGTTCGCCAAGTACGATTGGCCTGTGTATGCAGACTCTATCAGGAAATGGAAGCCAGATGTGATTTTGCTGAATGACGACCCTATCGTAGAATGGCTCCTCACGCAAGAAACCGTAGATTCCATCTTTCTCAAGACGCCCATCGTGTTTGCTGGCGTGAACGCGCTGCAGAGGGACTCTCTCTACAAGATTCCGCAGATGACAGGTTTTGAGGCGCATATTGACTTGGGAAGAAATATCGAGCTGCTGATGAGAATAGACAAGAAGCAAAGCTTGATAGTGGAATTGGATAGAGCTCCGTTTGACCAGAGGTTGCGCGAGCAGTTCAATCATGACTTGAAGGACTCGACGCGCTTTGTGAATAACTCGAACTTCTATCTGAGAAATTTCGAAAACGAGTTCCTGAAAGACGTTTACGCAGGTGTGGCGGTAGTGAACTTCATCTCGTGCGAAGATCCGACTCTGAACAGGAGCGACGACGAAACGCCAGAGATGGGAAGGAAGAGGACGGAGAGCATCTATCAGAAATCAGGCACGATGCGCCACCTGCAGGTGAAGTACGACATTTTCAGCAACAGTCTCATTTACTATTCAGGCATGCCGCAGTTTACCTGCATACGTGAGCAGTTCAACGTGCCGAACAAGAACTTCTTCCTTTGCGGATATTTTACGGGAACGGAGACGCAGGTGAAGGACCAAGTGGAATATGCTGCCCGCATTCTGCATGGAGAGGAGGCAAGAACGTTGCCGATTGCTCTGCATGCGTGCGACTATTATATGGACTGGAATGTCATGCAATCGCTCTCTCCCAAGATGGCGTATGGCGTTTACTGCAAGGACTTCCATATCATCAATGCACCATACTATCTGGAGGAACCCATCATGTTCTCCGTAGGAGTCGGACTGATGTTCCTGGTGCTGAGCGGATTGGTGTTCACAATCGTTCATTTCCTTTCCCGATGGAAGAGAAAGGGACAGATGGACTTGGTGGACGATCTGCTGTACGAAGAGAAAGTGCATGAACTGATGTTCTCAAACACGAAAGATACATTGTGGGTGCTGAAAGAAGGGGAGTTCTCCTACAGCCAGCAGTTTGCAGAATATTTTGGATTGCCACGAACATCTATGCCGATGGGAGAGGTGGAGAAGCTTGTGCATCCAGAAAGCAAGGCGTCGTTTGATTTCATCAAGAATTTCCGTGAGCAGCGAGGCAGAAAAGCTGTAAGACTGCGTCTGTCGCCAGACGGCAAGCGCTGGTACTGGGCGAAGGTGATGTATACAGTGACGGAAGAGGCTGCCAGGACTGGCGACTTGTATGGTTTGCTGATTAACATCGACAAGAAAAAAGAAACAGAGGAAAAACTGGAACAGGCACAGATATTGGCAAGCCAAGTGGCATTGAAGGAAAACTTCTTGGCCAATATCAGTCACGACTTGCGCACACCGCTTGGTGCCGTGACAGGCTTCTCCACGCTGCTGACAACCCCAGGCATGGTCTTCGAGCCGGGCGAACGTGAGCAGTATGGCGAGATTATTCATCAGAACACGGATATGATTCTGAAAATGATAGACAGTGTGATGGAAAAGGCACAGATAGAAACGGGTGACCTGGAGATTCTCCGGAAGCCGGTGTCGGTGCGCAAGCTTGTAGGAGAATGCTACAACACCAATCGCATCATTGCACCTGCACACCTCAGCTTCTTGCTCGAGATGGCAGAGCCCGATGTGGAGGTGAGCATTGACATGACCCGGACAAAGCAGGTTGTCAATAACTTCTTGAGCAATGCCTTCAAGTTCACGATGGAAGGTAGCGTAACCCTGGGATGGAGATACATGGACGATGGCAGCGATATGATAGAAGTCTATGTAAGAGACACAGGCATTGGCATAGAGCCAGAAAAGCAGGAACACCTGTTTGAACGTTACACCAAGGTGAATGAAACGGATAAGGGTACAGGACTTGGACTGAACATCAGTAAGACTATTATAGAGAAGCAGGACGGTGTCATCGGCGTAGACAGCGATTATGGCATGGGAAGCCGATTCTTCTTCCGACTCTCACGAATTGTTCAATGCCTGCTGCTCGTCTTCTGCATGGGCGCAGGTCTATTGCTCCCGACATCATGTATGCCTGACTATGATGTAGAGGAGAAAGTGTCGAACGTGTTGGTTTATCATGGCTACAACAAGGCTTTCTCATCCTATAAGGAGTTTGATGAGGAATTGTTGCAGACCTTCAACGAACAGGGCATCAATGCCGACCTGAGACATGCGTATCTGGATTTGAGCTTGCCTAATCAAGATACTTATGCGAAGCACATGGAGTTGAGAGACTCTTTGAAGAATAAAGGATGGAAACCTGATGTGATTCTGCTGGAAGGCGACCGTGCTGCGCGAGATTTCCTGAAATGGAAAGATATGGGCATGATTGATGAATTTGACTCCATACCCATTGTGTTTGGAGGTCTGCATCACCCGGAATGGGATTTGCTTAGGGCAAACAATAATATGGTTGTCATCAACGACCCGATAGATTATTGTGCTAACATCAATCTTGCTGCGGAAATGACGGGAAAGAACGTTGTGAACATAGAGTTGGACTATTTCCATCAAGACTCTATCATTAGAACGGAAATCAGGAAAGCAATTGATAGGCCGCCTTATGTGGACAACATCGACCTGCACTTGGAATGTGAAGGAAACGGAGACTTTGGCAGGCGCTTTGAGGATAGTATTATCGTGATGATGCTGTCTTCAGCTTCTCCTGAGCGGAATGTGAGGGAAGGAGAATCGCCAGAACTTGGATATGAAAAGCTGAAGCATATCTACACCAATTCGTGGATGTTCCCTGCACTGACAGTGAAAAGGGATGTATATAGCGCTTCTATTGCAGACAAGACTGGTCGTCCTCAGTTTACGGCAGTGAAAGCAGGTTTTGCTGCGGGAGATGGACGCTTCCTCTGTGGCTATTTTGCCAGCTACAGAACTGTTGCAACGGATTTGGCTACAGTCGCTTCAAAGTTGCTGAAGGGAGCTGATAAGGCGGAATTTGTAGGTCTCAGGCATGAGAAGAGATACTACATGGATTACAAAGCCATGCAGATATTAGGCATGGAGTATGATGACTACAAGGACAAGTTCACCATCGTGGGCGCACCGCCAGAGAAGACGTCGCCTATCTTCAGTTACATCACGTGGGCTGTGATTGTGATGGTCTTTGTCCTCGCTATTTTCTCCATCCTGCTGGTGGTTCAGTCTTGGCGTGAGCGCACGGCGCAGAACCTGCTTGAAAGCGTCAAACGAAGAGCTGAGTCTCGCAATATGGCGTTGAATGGAGCGGATAGCTACACGGTTCGTTCTGAGTCAAGAATAAAGGAGATAATCTCTCATATCCATTCTGACTATTCAAGCGATATTCCGCTGATGATGCAGTCCATCGATGTTGAGGGAACGCATAAATACGAGATATACGCGGATGTGGACGGAGACAATAACTTCAGATGGTGGCAGCTGCGTTTCATCGTGATGTTCGATAAGAAGGAGGGAAGAAAACGTGTGGATGGCATTCTTATCAATATCGACAAAACGAAAAAGTATGAGGAAGAATTGCGGTTAGCAATGAAGTTGGCCGAAGAGGCTCGTCAGAAAGAGGACTTCTTGACTACTATCAGCCATGAGATACGTACTCCGCTTAACGCTGTGGTTGGATTTAGCGATGTGATGGTGAACATGCCGGTTGAGTCTTTCGCTGAGGAAGAATTGGCTGAGTATGCAAAGATTATCAAGACAAACAACACCAATCTGACTGCGATGATTGAGGACATCCTGATGTTCTCTCGCATAGAAAGCGGACGAATCAGATACGAGAAAGAAGAGTTTGATGCGGCAGCTTTGGTTCAAGAGGTGGCTGCAGAATGGGAAGACATCATACCTGATGGAATCTCGCTGCAAGTGCTCGCTGTCCATAAAGGCATCATCATCAACAACGACAGGACACGAGTGAAGTACATCCTTTGCCAATTGCTGGGCAACGCCATCAAGTTCACATCGAAAGGTTCAATCGTTCTTGGTCTTACCTATCACTTGAATTCAGACAGGGCAGAGTTCTTCGTCCTGGATACAGGTTGTGGTATTCCAAAAGAAAAGCAAGAACTGGCATTTGGACTGTTCTGGAAAGATAATGGCTTCATTCCGGGCTTGGGCTTGGGTCTTCATGTCGTGAAGAAAATGACAGACGGAATGGGATTGAAGATAAAGCTTGAAAGCAAGGTTGGCTTTGGCTCTCGATTCTCTCTCTTCGCTGACGGATTCCTGAAAAAGACTGAAGAGTAATAAGTCTGATGCTTGTTCTTGTAACAGTCATATTATATTTCTTAGCATTGCTCCTTCTCTCTCGCTTCACGGCAAAAAGAGGGGGCAATGATGCTTTTTTTACTGGCAACAGACAGTCTCCATGGATGTTGGTAGCGTTTGGCATGGTAGGTGCAAGCATATCTGGGCTAACTTTTATAGGTGTGCCTGGATGGGTGATGAGTATCGACATGACGTATATGCAGATGTGCCTAGGCTTTGTTGTTGGCTATCTGCTTGTTGCTTTCATCCTTCTGCCGCTTTATTATCGGTATAGGCTGACCTCTATCTATTCTTATTTGGACACACGATTTGGCAACACAAGCTATAAGACTGGCGCTTCTTTCTTCATCCTCTGCAAATTGTTGGGAGCGGCGGCAAAGTTCTATATCGTATGCCGCATCTTGCAGGCCTGCTTTGCCGATACGTTCTCTGTTCCTTATCTGTGTGTTGTTTTGATGGCTTCTTTGCTGATATGGCTATATACACGTAAAGGGGGAATCCGAACGTTGGTCTGGACTGATTTCTTTCAGACGGCTTGCTTGCTGATAGCTCTGCTTCTGATATTGCTAAAGGTAATAACCCTGCTTGACATGAGTGTCTCGGAGGCAATGGATGCTGTGTGGAATCACCCTCATTCGCGCATCTTTGTGTTTGATGATGCTTTTTCGAAGCAATACTTCTGGAAGCAGTTCCTGGCAGGCATATTTGTAGTTGTCGTCATGACGGGGCTTGACCAGGATATGATGCAGAAGAATCTCACTTGCAAGGATTTGCGCTCTGCTCAAAAAGACATGTGCTCATACGGGGTGCTCTTCGTGCCGGTCAATTTCCTTTTCCTTTCCTTGGGCATATTGCTGATGCTTCTGTATCAGAAGACGGGCATGCCTTTGCCTGCTGATGGAGATGCTTTGTTGTCCAATATGGTGCTGAGCGGTACCATGGGTACGGCTTGTATCGTGCTCTTTACTTTAGGCGTCATTGCCAGCGCTTTCTCATCGGCAGATTCGGCCATGACCGCATTGACGACCAGTTTCTGCATAGACATCCTTGGCAGAGAGCGTGACGAACGCACGAGGAAAAGAGTGCATCTGTGTGTGTTCGCTGCATTTGTGTTGGTGACTTTGGCTTTCAACGTCATCGACTCAGGCAGCGTCATGGATTTAATCTATACATTAGTATCCTATACCTATGGCCCGCTGCTGGGGCTTTTCGCGTTGGGCATGTTTACCAACAGGATGCCCAAAGAGTCTTGGGTTCCATTCATTGCCATTGCCTCACCCGCTGTTTGTTATCTGATAGACTGCGTGGTGCTGCAGGCAACAGGCTATAAGTTTGGCTACGAAATGTTGTTGTTCAACGGTTTTTTAACTTTCATAGGGCTGTGGGGGACGTCGACACCGCGCAGCCGTGTCATCGTGTCATGAGATTCATAGATTTGTTTGCAGGTCTTGGAGGTTTCCATCTCGCCCTCTCTCGTCTTGGGCATGAGTGTGTCTTTGCCTCAGAAATCAAGCCAAAGTTGCAAAAACTATACAAGATAAATTTTCCTGATGTGCCCATACAGGGCGACATCACGAAAATCAAGGCAGAAGATATTCCGCCGCATGATATATTGTGCGGAGGATTCCCTTGCCAGCCTTTCTCTTTCTCTGGAAAGAAGCAGGGGTTTGATGATGAGCTGGGGCGTGGTAACTTGTTCGATGAGATATGCCGTGTGCTTTCTTATCATCATCCTAAATACATCTTTCTGGAGAATGTTTCGGCGCTCCCGGGCCATGACGATGGACGCACATGGATGGTGATTCAGCAGAAGCTGGACGCTTTAGGCTATGATATAGATGGACGTGTGTTTTCTCCGCATGAGTTTGGCGTGCCGCAGCACCGCCCCCGTTTCTATATTGTTGGTATGCTGCGCGATGAGCAAGGACATAGCGGCATGCGGAAGTTCCATTTCCCTCAGCCCGATGAAAAACTGATTAGCGATGTGCGAACCATCGTTGACCCTGCGGACAATGATGCGCTTCAGCCCGTGCGCCGCGCCTTGCATCCAGTGTTTGATGCTTGGCAGGAATTTGTCTATAACGTGACCAAGCGCGATGGCTATATGCCCTCACACTGCATCTTTACGATGGAGTTCGGTGCCGATTATGAGTTTGAAGATACGCCGCCTGCTTTCCAGCCGATAGAAAGGCTGCGAGGACGCCGCGGTGCCTATGGCAAGGTGCTGGAAGGCGATACGATGGAGGAGTTGGTGGCTGGCTTGCCCTTCTACATGCAGAAGACAAAGTACAATGTCACCTATCCTGAGTTCAAGAAAGTGCTCATACGCCAGAATCGTGATTTGTATCAGCGTCATAAAGACTGGATAGACCCTTGGTTGCCTAAAATCATGAAGTATCCTAGCACTCAGCGCATGCTGGAGTGGAGCACCAATCAAGATTGGGACTTCCGCAATCATGTCATTCAGCTGCGTCCGTCAGGCATACGCATACGCTCCCTTAACTATGTGCCCACCATCACGCTCTGCACAACAGCTACTCCCATCTTGCCTTGGGTTCCTTTCCCGCCTGATGGGGCAGTGGACAAGAAGGGAAACCCTTACACTCCTGAAGACTTCCGTTGGGGACGCTACATCTCTCATAATGAGGCGGCTCGTATTCAGTCTATGCAGGAACTGAACTACAATGGATTGTCACGTTTGCAGAAGTTCAAGGCATTGGGCAACGCCGTCAATGTCGATGTGGTTCAGATGATAGCGCAAAGACTGATTAAATGAATTGACAATTGACAAATTCCATGCGGAATGTCTAATTCTCAATTATCAATTGTCTAACTGTTGTCTGTTGTCCGTTGTCTAACTGAAGTTATTTCTCAATTCTCAATCATCTGCAAGTCAAATGGAAACAGCCTTGCTTGCGTTCGTACTTCACATAGCACAAGCCCTGTTCCCGAAGGTCGTTCAGCACTTCCGACAACACTCTTTTCATAGGTTCGTTCCAGCGCAGCAGTGCCATATCGTCATAGTAAGTGCCTGTGACGGGGACGAAACGGTTGTAAGCAATGTCCACCGTCGTGCCATAGCAGTGGCACGAGTTGGTCGTGGCATTCTGGTTGCCTCGCTGCAATTTCGACACGTCATCAGCCGTGCGCAGCACTGACGTCACCATCAGCAGATGCACAGGCAACCCCTTCACAATGCAGGAGTCGATGAAATTCACGCTAATGGTGTTGAGCAGATGCTGAGCGCGTGGCACCAGGTAGGGAATCGAGTGGGTGAGTTTATCCACGGTGTAGAAAGGGGAGTGCGTGATGTTGACCAGCTGATGCTCCCTGACATACCGCTCTGCTTCCTCACGGCTTCTCACAGGGGTGATGCCATGCTCTTGGGCTGCTCTGATTTGTACGTCCTGCACATCAGGGAAGCATTTGCTGTAGCTCCATACCCCTCGAATGGGGTGAAACTTCTTGCGGCCAGCAGTCTTTTCTGCAATTTGCTCGCTGGGCAAAGGCTCGTCCTGGGACACCGTGTCAGAAGGCTCATCATCTCCCTCTTCCTCCTCATCTGATTCATCGTACCCCTCGGGTCCGCCAAGGTGTACCCCTCGGGTCCGCTGCGTCGTATCCGAGGGGTCCGATAATTCTTCCTCTTCATCTTCCTCGGGCAAAGATGCTTTTTCGTACATGCTCTCTGAAATGTACCTGCCATTGTCAGACGCTGTATAGGCTTGGTTGCTGGCAGCGAGAGGTGAGTCTGTATGAAGTGGAATGTCCAGCTTAAATACATGGCGTATAGCCGCAAAAAGCCCCATCACAATTATAAATGTGAGGAGGAACTTTTTCTTGCTGTATCGAGATTTCTTTTTCCCTTGTTCCATGCCCTTATCCTCGTCCGGAGTTTTCAATCAGTGATTTCACCTTAGAGTTGAAGGCTTCGGCATCCAGCAGCTGCTCAATGGTCATGTGCATGCGGTAATGCCAGTAGTGGCGCGGATTGGCAGGGATGTTGATGCGTTCGGCATTAGGGTCTGGCAGACGTAAGCGCTCGTCGATAGACAGCCAGTCTTGCAGCGACAGCAGCGTGAGCGCTGACGGCGAGAAGAGGTGGGCTGATACGACTTCCTCGCACAGCCATCCCGGAGCAGGGTGGGGCGCAGTTCCGTCCTTGTACAGGGCGTGGTTGTAGAACTGCTGTGTGCGTTCATTGTCTTCATCCCACCACATGCGCAAAGGCGGCATGTCATGGGTGGAGATGGTAGCTACCGAGCGGTAAGGATTCTCCCACAGCCTGCCAAATTGCAGATAGGGTGACTTCGACATGGTCTGTATCTCAAGAGAGAGGATTCTGAGGCTGTTCATCACCCATGCTACGCATTCTGGCACCATGCCGAGGTCTTCTGCACATACCAGCATTCGGGTGGACTGCGTCAGTGCAGGGAGCTTCTTCATCGCTTCAGTGTACCAGAAGTGGTTGTGGCGATGGTAGAAGTACTCATTGTACAGGCGGTTAAAAGCCTCCTTCTCATGCTGCAGCAGCGACTGATAGGTGAAGTCTTGCTGTGCCGAGATGCGCGGATGGTACACCTCTGGATAGCGGTGGTCGGGCACAAAGAGCACGCACGAAGCCAATGCATACAGCCCGTCGCGCATGGCAATGCTGTCCTCGTCAGTCTTTCCTGCAAATGCGGCTTCTATCTTGCGCTGACTGCCATATTCGTCCTTCAGGTCATAGCGTCCATCGGTCCGCTCCTTCAGGTAGAGCGCCTTCACAAGGTCGGCACGATAGCCGAAGATGCTTTCCAGCGATTGGTCCGTAATGTACGGACGGGTCATGTACTCTGCATTAAATCGCAGGCCGTAGCTCTCTATCTCATGGATGCTCATAGGCAGCGATGGGGAGAACTGCCCCAGCAGCCCATGAACGGAGTGGGTCGGAATCTCCCAGATGCGGAAGAAACCAAGCACATGGTCAATGCGGTAGGCATCGAAATACTCTGCCATCTTTTTGAAACGGCGCAGCCACCACTGGTAGCCGTCTTCAGCCATAGCCTCCCAGTTGTAGGTGGGGAAGCCCCAGTTCTGCCCGTTCTTGGAGAAGTCATCAGGCGGTGCGCCTGCCTGTCCATCCAGATTGAAGAGATGAGGCTGCGACCAGGCCTCCACGCTGGTGCGTGAGATGCCGATAGGTATGTCGCCCTTGATGATGACACCTGCCTGTCGGGCGGTGTTCCGCACATCCAGCAGTTGCAGATGCAGCTGGTACTGTATATAATAGTATAGGGCTATCAGCGCATAGTCTTTGCCTTCGGGTGCAGCCAGCTTCTCTATTTCGCGTCTGTTGTATTTGCTGCACTGAGGCCATTTCTGAAATTCTGCTGTTTGGTAGCGGTCGCGGAGATAAGAGAAAACAGCGTAGGGAACCAGCCAGTCCTTGTTGTCTTCAAAGAAAGCCTTAAACCCTTCGCTTTCAAGCACCAGCTCTCCCTCTTGCGCAAAGGCAAGGCGCAAGTACTCCATCTTCAGCGCAATCACTTTCTCGTAGTCATATTGAGGCAAGGCGTTCAGCTCCTGCTGACGCATCATAAAGCGCTCCATTGCTAGCTTGTCATTCAGCTTGGGCAAGGCATTGATGTCGCAGTAAAGCGGATGGAAGGCATAGATGGAGTTGGAGTTGTAGGGGTAGGAGTCTTTCCAATCGCCAGACATCATCGTGTCATTGATGGGCAGAATCTGTATGGCGTGCATCTTGGTCTTGACTACCCACTGAATCAGTGTCTTCAAGTCGCCAAAGTCTCCTACGCCATAGCTCTTGGCCGTGCGTAGCGAAAAGACGGGAATCACAATACCTGCCACCTTCCAGCTGTCGCCATTCAAGGCTGGCTGCTCGTCTGTCTTGACCCACATCTGCTTGGGTTGCAGCTTCGGGCTGCGCAGGCGTCTGTTCTGACCTTCCTCCCAGCGCAGGATGGTGTTCTGCTCATCCACTACCACATATTTGTATTCAGCTTCGTCAAACAGCAGTTCCGCGTCGATGTTGACCGCCCATTCCTGCAAGTTGATGAGCGTCATTCGTTTGGCGCGCTTCCATTCCCCCAGCTGAGGTGTGCTGCCGCAGATGGCAAGGAACTCGCCTTTTCTCAGGCGCGGTTCTACCACACGCAACTGCAATGTGGAAGAGTATAAAGTGTCTGTAGTTGCACATCCGTCCTCCTTGGCGCCAACGCATTCCGTATAGGCAGAAGAGAACAGCGGCAGGTCTTCGGGGATGGGACGCCACTTGTCTGTGATGATATAGTGGTTGGTGATGCCGTCGAAATCTACCCGATGAGGAGATACCTCCCACTCGGTCCATACCAACTGGTTGTCACGATACATGGCATATTGGTATTCAATCGCTTGCACTCCAGTGTTCGGGAATGTAATTTCACCTTCCCACAGGTTGCCGTCAAATGTTTCAAGCGGACATTCCTTCATCGCTTTCTTCTGTCCCTTCTTGTCCACTTTGGCAATCCGAACATGCAGTTCTTCGCCCCATTGGGTTCTATATTCAATGTTGAAAAGGATTTTCATGTTTTAGCTTAGTTAGTTTGTTTTTGCAAAGATAGTGAAACTTTTGTATTGTAACAAAGATAATCGGACGAATGTTTCACGGGTTGGCGCATAGACAGGCACAGGTGAAGCGGCAGGGTGATGGCCGATGGCAGGGGGAAGCGCCATCTGCTGATGCTGTTTTTTGATGTTGGGAAAAACAAGAGTGCGCCAATGCCGTCCATGGATGATTATGGCCTTTTCACATATACCACATGGCTGCCGAATCCCTTACGCTGAATGCGGCAGTCAGCGTCATCAGCAAATTTCCTCAGTTCCATCTTCGCCTTGGTCTGTCCAAGCCCTGTCAGCCCTACATAGTCGCTCACTGTGAGGAAAGGCTGTGCGTCCAGAAACTGCAAGGCTTTCTGCAGTCGTTCCTCCTCGGTGCTGTCTATCTTTCTGATGGTCTTCACATCTCTGCTCTTGCTCAGCTCAATATCCTCGCGAAGACACCTGAGCCATTGTTGGTCAGTCAGGAAATTCACCCCCTTGATTTCCACGTCTTTCGTGTTGTAGCGCTCTCCTCGCTGTTTCAGGACCTCAGTCTCGCTCTCTTTCTTCATGCCCAGCTTGACAGAGAAAATGCCCAGCCCGTCAATCTTGACGGAGTCGCCCCTGAGAAAGGCAAGCCCGATGGTTTTGACCATCCCTGCAATCACAGCCTGAATGGTGCCGCCCTGAAGCATCGTGACCTTCTCCATCATGTGAAGAAACTCCTCATTCGTCATCTGTCCGCAATAGTCAACTTTGGGATAGACTTTCCGTTCGCCAGTGTTCTGCATGTCTGGCAGCTCCCTAAAAGTATAATTCATATAGTTCCTTTATATAAATAATGTGTAAATCTTTTTTTCTTGCTCCCAACCTTGCTCCCGTCCTCTTTTTTTCGTATCTTTGTATATAATTTGGAACGGAAGCCGTTCGTTGCCACAAAGATACGGCATTTTTCAAAAACGTCCAAATTTTCTTCGGTCAAAGCCTTTGACCTTGTGGTTCTATTCATCGTCTTTCCCGTCTCAACCATCGTTTATAGAGTCTCGAGCTATATTCGGGATGATGCTATGGTGTGACTCATGCGTATGCTGCGGTATGCCATCTTCAATCACTCGGGCTTCACTCATAGGTGTTGACGAGCATCGTTTGCCAGAGTGGGTGAGCAGCGTGTTGGTAAGTCGATGGGCAGTGTTCGCTTGAGACAGCGAGTAGTGTATGGTGATGCCGTAGCTTGTTTGTTCAGCATCGATGTTCCAAGGCATGAGAATCATGTGTTGAAGGGAATCGGCGTGCAAGGCAAAAAAAGGGAACTAAAATTTGCCCGTTTAATCTTTTCTCGCTATTTTTGCAATATAAATAGAAAATGATGAATTCGCTGAAAACAAAATATAGTAAGTCAAAGGTGGAGAAAATGAATAAGATGATATTCGTTTCTTCTTGTATAGAGTCGGCTGCACGTCAGTGCAATCTCTCGGCTGCCGAAATGTATCAGCGAATGAAAAGAGTGGGATTGATAGAAGGTTTCATCCTCAAATGTTATGAGGGGCTTCATACTCAAAGCCGCCAGCATGTGACGGAAGATGTTCTTGGTGCACTTGCCATTTGGGAAACAAAAAAGGGCATTGCAGTATGAGAAGAGTTGTATATCATGGTTCTATTGTGGAGATTGTTTCCCCGATGGTGGATGTGGGACGAGAAAATCTGGATTTTGGTAAAGGTTTTTATGTGACAGACATTCGTGCTCAAGCAAAAACCTGGGCAGGAATAAAAAGCTCTTATCACTTTGATGCATTGGGGATTATTAACCGGTACTTTTTTGATTTTGATGCTGCTGTGAGAGAATACCGCTACAAAAAGTTTGAACGCTATGACCGCGAATGGCTCAATTTTATTGTGGCGTGCAGAAGTGGCAAGAAAGTGTGGCGTCATTATGATATAATAGAAGGTGGAGTGGCAAATGACAAGGTGATAGATACCATTGAGGCTTTTATGGCAGGACATATTGAAGAGGAAAAGGCTTTGGGAGAATTGTCCAAGCATCAACCTAATAATCAAATATGTATTCTGAAACAAAAAGTGATTGATAAATATTTGACTTTTGACAAATCAATCAAATTAAAGTGATGTTATGTTAAGTGATTTATTGATGTGGAATAAAATAGGACGAATCGTCACCATTCTCTCCGACCGTCTGGACATCTCGTCCGAACGTGCCTTGGATGTGTTTTATACATCCAAAACCTGTGAACGTCTGCACGACCCATCAACACTCCTCTATACCTTCAGCGACCTCTACATCGTAGAGGACATCATCCGGGAAATACAGCAAGGCTATCCCCCTTCATCAAAGTAAATATACCCCGATCTCATTAGGAAGTAAATCACAAGTATATTTCTGCAATTCAATTTTCTAAAATTCTCACATTACCATCGATTCTACGAACGTGACCTTACGAGGCTCTTGTGATATGTTGCAGTCAGCAACGTAAAAATCCGTGTCATCCGTGCCATCTGTGAGAAAAATCTCAAATTCCCCAGAGCCGCCCAAGGCTCCTTTCTGTACCTCCCGTCCTTTCTGTGTACAAATCAAAATCATCGCTCAATCAATCCGTAGTCTGTTGTCCGTTGTCAGCTTTCAGCTAATTCTCAAATGTCATTTTTATGAAACTCCGTTAAAAATTTTGTTGTGTTAGATGAATTTAATATCTTTGTACACAAAATAATGATTATGGCAACATCAGTACCCCTTTCACCATTAAATCAGGACATGGTTTCTCCCATCGATGCTTTGTGGGCATTGTATCGTTCTCAGAACAAACGAGTACGTAAGGCTTTTCGGGTGCGCATCTTAGCTGAGGAGGAAAAAGAGAATGAGAAGGTCAAGATGGCTGCTTATGAACAGAATCTGACCGTAGCGGAGCGAGAAGCTGCATATCAGTTGGCGGACAAGATAAAAAAGGGGGTTGATGATGTACAGAATGCTGTTTGTGAACACAGACCTTTAGGTCGTAGTGCGGAAGATTTTCTTTTGGAGATACAGCAGGATTGTGAATGAAAGTTGCAGTTTACACCCATCCCGAATTTGAACGTCAGTTCAAGCGTTACAGGAAGAAATACCATTCTCTTGTAGATGATTATGCCGCATTTCTAAAGACAATAAAAGAAAATCCGCTGTCAGGTGTCGATTTAGGCAATGGCGTGAGAAAAGTTCGAATGGGTGTTGCCTCAAAGAGGGGAGGAAAGAGTGGCGGCATGCGCGTTATCACATATTTGCTACGTCAATTAGACGCAGAAAATATTGACGTTACATTACTCTATATGTATGACAAAAGCGAAGTTGGCAATATTTCCGATGATTTCATTGCCTACTTGTTAAAGCACTAAACCTTTATACACCAAAGATTGTGGTATTCGTCAAAACAACCTCAATTCTCAACTTTCAATTCTCAATTTGTCTGTTGTCCGTAGTCTGCTTTCAGCTAACCTGTCTTAAACTTTGTTAAAATCATTTTTTTTAACAAATTCTCCCCTCACTTTAGTTCTTATTCCTAAATTTATTCCTATCTTTGTACTCTGAAAGCCAAATCCACTTGCTTTTCTAGCAAGAAAAGGGCTTTCAGAAGACATACAGAGTTCATGTGCATCAGCTCTCAACCGGATATCCAAGTTCCGCCAACTCAAAAAGTTGACGATGCCGTAGGCGTACCGGAACGCAAGTGGTTTGTCGCGATGGTGGGACGAAACACAGAAAAAGCCAGCAGAGAGCGCCTGCAAACATTAGGCTACGAATCCTATGTAGCCACTCAGAATGAGATACGCGTCTGGCGCACCGGACAGAAAAAACAAATCGAGCACGTGCTCATCTCCAACCTCATTTTCATCCACGTGACAGAGCGCGAACGTCGCGAAGTCGTCAAGCTTTCCTTCATCAAGTACTTCTTGACTGATAAAGCGAGCCATGCCAACGACCTAGGCAGACATCCTCTCGCTGTCATCCCCGACAGCCAGATGAACATGCTCCGCTTCATGCTCTACAATGCCGACAGTCCCGTCACCTTCACCGCCGCCCCCCTCCACTTGGGCGACCGCATCCGTGTTGTTCGCGGCCAACTCACAGGACTCGAAGGCCAAGTCGTCCGTGAAGGCAACAGCACCAGCCTTGCCGTCACCCTCGACCTCCTCGGCACAGCCAAAGTCACCATCTCCCCCGAAGACATTGAGAAAATCGCATAATCAAACTTCCCAAGAAGAAGTGGTGATTACATTGATGACCTATATGATAAAAATGAGATTACCAATATCTCAGACACCTATCTTCGCAATTTGATTTCAGAAATAGAAAAAGTATAACTTATCACTTTCAAAAAAGGTTTCCTGAGGTTAGCTTAAGTTTAGAAAGTGCCCCAAGTATACAACTTTCAATTCTCAACT
>JAUMXY010000015.1 GCA_030528885.1 Bacteroidales bacterium
ACGCTATTCGGAATAGTGATTTCCTTCAATTCTGAGCCAGAGAAAGCATGGTCACCGATGCTTGTCGTTCCTTCCTTTACATCTATTGATGTTTCTGAAGGCATAACTCCCTTGTATCCATACAACATACTACCAAGGTAAACCACTCCTTCTGCTTGGCTTTCCCACCAAGCGGTATCATGGAACGCAGGACCGCCGTGGATAACATTGCTTAGAATAGTGATTTCCTTCAAGCTAGAGCAGCCCTCGAAAGCATATTCACCGATGCTTGTAACAGTGCTTAGAATAGTGATTTCCTTCAAACCATAGCAGCTCTCGAAAGCACCGTTACCAATGCTTGTAACAGTGCTTAGAATAGTGATTTCTTGTAACTCATCGCAGTGAGAGAAAGCTCTGACCCCAATGCTCGTAACGCTATTCGGAATTGTGATTCCCTTCAATTCAAAGCAATGAAAGAAAGCACCGTTTCCGATGCTCGTAACGCTGTTCGGAATGCTGATGGAGGTCAAGCTGGAGCAACCACCGAAAGCACTTTCTCCGATGCTCGTAACGCTATAAGTGCTTCCTTCATAAGTCACAGTTTCAGGAATAGTCACATCACCTGTGATTTTATCCGGACAATCAGCAACCTCCACTGTTGTTGAGGAAAGCTTGTTGTAATAGATGCCATCCACTTCAAAATCATAAGCAGAAGCGATGCTGCAGCATAGCGCGGCTATCAGTACAGCCAATGTTCGTAGTTTTTTCATTGTTTTTAATGATTCTTTTTGTTTGCCTTTGCCTCTCCCCTACTTCCGGCGGTTAACAATTAAAATGTACGGATAAAAAAGACGTGGGAGAATGCTTCCTCGCTTATCCCACATCCTAGGCCTTCGCATTGCCCTTTTACCGAGATAAGCAACTTAGCCAGCCCACGCCGTTGGGTATTATAGTCAATGCATGCTGCTGGCCAATGGTGGCTAACGAGCATACGGGTATAATACACCCTACGTGGACGCTTCGTTGCGGTATCTTCTGGTAAAAACAGAGTTGCGAAGTTCTGGATGTAGAAGATAACGTATGAATACGTCCTTTCAATGTCCTGCGTCTCAGCGGTTCTCGACCGGCAAAGACTGAGGAACATGATCCCATGATGTCACGACCCGCCCTCCCGTAGGTTGGCTAAGTCGAGGGCAAAGGTAATGAAAGTTTTTGAAACTATGGCATAATTGCCTGGAAAAGTAGCAAAAGAAGAAAACTGCCTTTCCTGCCAAGTGTTATTTTTCTGCTGGAAGAACTACTATCCACAACAGGACATCATCTGTCGGGGGTGAAAGCGATGGATTTTTGTTGAATTTGCCAGAACAAGCGTGTTGCTGGAATGCCCATCGGGAGAAACCGAAAAGGGGCTCTTTTTGTGTCTCGAAACAGGTGAGACTCTTACCTATGGTATAGGTGAGACTCTCACCTATTTTGAGGCTGTTTAAGGGGACTGGCTGCCCCATCATGTATTTCCCCTTTTTCTTTGCAAGTATCAGACGATGGGATGCTTTTGCAAAAACTCAAAGTGGAATGTTAAAAAAACAAAAACTTATGTCTTTTTGTTTGTTTTCCCGTATATTGTGTTAACTTTGCAAAAAATCAGCAGGCACAACATTAAAGATTGGAATTCAAGAGTAAAGTAAAGAATCGTTATAAAAAATCCCCATCATTATGCTCAAGAATCTTATATTAAAGGCTTTATTTTCGGCTTTGCTGTCTGCAGTCACCGGCACGATGCTGGCACAGCACGGTTGGGTTATGGCTACAATTGAAGATGGGAAAAACATGCCGTCTTTTACCGAATTTCATTGTCTGCCCGAAAAGGGAGCAAACGACATTTATTACCACAGAATCTATGATGAGAGTTCCCGCTTGGGTCAGGAGTATTACAATCCCGTGAAATTGCAGTACGGCTATCGGATGGAAAATAAACGCATCTTTGTCTATGATTTTGAAAAAGATGAGGAACGGCTGGCTTTCGACTTCACGCTCTCTGTTGGCAATCGTTTCAGCACATACAATGGCATGGAGTGGGAGGTGGAAGCAGTCATGGACACCCTTGTGAACCTATCTTACATGGGCAAGGGAGAAAGCTGTACGAAGCGACTTCTGAAAGTGCGTTCGGTTGATGGCAAATATTCCGACCAATGGCTTGAAGACTTTGGCTCGTTTTCCAACCATTTCATGATTCTTCCGATGAATGAAACTCTGCAGACTCAGACGCTCTGGATGGAATATGAGGAAGGTCAATACTTAACTCGTGAAATATCCTTAGACCCTCTCTTTGCGCATGATTCTGGCGCACCAAGGGATGAATCAGGAGCTTTCAATGGCTTATTCGTGAATTGCACCTATAAGGATGGGACTCTTGTTGTTGAAGATGAACGACACCGCTCGCCAAACCGCGAATACACCTGCTTCTATCGTGTTGGTGATGACATTTATTGTGCATATGTTTGGGAACTGAATCCTGCCACAGAAGCTGCCTACGTTGTATGGTATCGAGACATTGCTTATTACTATGGACTTCCAGACCCCCCAAGCGGCAAATACACGATGCATTTCAACATGAATGAGAGGCCGACGGATAAAGTAACAAAGATTGCAGATGTAATTGGTGTTGTCAGCAACCATCTCACGAAATCGCCTTTATACGACCTCACGGGTCGTCCTGTCGCAGCTCCAGCGAAAGGTATTTACATTCAGAACGGAAGGAAGGTGATATTAACCACGGGAAAATAAACTAGGCTTATGAAACACTTATTGTTACTTTTCATTTTAAGTTTCGGCTTGGGCTTTACGGCAAAAGCCGACAAGATTCCTTTCATCGAGAACGGCAAGACTTGGCATCTGCGATTTTATTCGTTGAAAGCAGGGATGACACATGCATTTCATGAGGGGCCATCTGACGAATACGACTTGCATTTTGGTAAGAATGAGTCATGGCAAACACAAGAGGGAGCAGAGGAGGACACCGTAATAGTGGGATGCGCTTACAAGAAACTCTATCGCGGATATGGCGAGGATTTGTCTGTAGCGGCATTGTTGCGCGAAGAGGAAGGAAAAGTGTATCAGTGGGACATGAATGCGGAGAAGGAAAGAGTGCTGTATGATTTCACACTGAATCAAGGAGATGTATTTTACATGCCTTATCAAGAAGGAGGGAAAGAGGAAGCCTTCACATGTACGGTGACGAAGGTGGACGAATATGAAATAGCGGAGCGTCGTCTGAAAAGAATCCATTTTGATGCACAAGTTCTTAACGAAGATGGAGAGGGGAATAATGGAGGGGTATCGAAAAATGTGTGGATAGAAGGACTTGGTGTGCCTAATGGGAATCCGTTAAAAAGTGTGATAGACCCTGCTCTGGTTGGAGGCTGGTCTTGCTATTGTCCTTACATCTATACACCAACAGTGTTTTACCCATTCTCTTTTGCTAAACAAGGATTTAGAGGACAAGAACTGATTTTGTATGAAGAAATGCCTGAAATCAATTCTGATGGAACGAGTCAAAAGGATCAGTTGCAATATGAATTGCTTACAGGCAATGAAGAAGAAACAGACACCTTGCATATTTCCGGCTATATGTGGGCAAATGCTGATTGCAACCATTACATATATTGCTACGATGACTCTAAAAAGGTTTGTTGGGAGCGAGTGGAAATAGGACAAGCGAAAGGCACTCCAAAGGCTTACCGGGTGGATGTAAAGTTCCCGATGTTCTATAATGAATATTATCAATATGTAGTTGAGGATAATGAAGGGGAACATCCTATAGGAGGGGTTGTTAATTCAATTAGCGACATCGCTGAAGAGAGAATGTTTCCTACTGGTATATACGACCTCACGGGGCGTCCTTTCGCAGTTCCAGCGAAAGGTATCTATATTCAGAATGGGAAGAAGGTATTGACGAGGTGATGGTTTCATAGTATCGGTAAAAAACGTGTGGCTTAGGGGTTGCCTAAGCCACACGATTTGTATAAAGGAATGAGTTGTGTCTTTACTTAACGTTGATAGCCTTGCCGCTGTAAGTTACGGTCGTTTCCTTGCCTCCGATGACTTTCACGTTGAAGGTGCGAGTGGCGAGCATGCCTTTGAATGAGCCTGTGCGCTTGCCGATGGTGAGCGTCTTAGAGCGGTCGTTCCACTTGAGCTGGATGGTGCTGTATTCTCCTTTTTCGTAGTTGTAGTTGTCGCCTTCGTCTTCGTAGAGGGTGAAGGTGGCATCTGCTCCTGGGTAGACTACAAGGTCGAGGTTGTCGAACTTGTTTTCGTTGGCATACTGTACGTCTGGTCCGAGTGGGAGGATGGAGCCTGCCTTGATGTAGAGCGGTGCCTTGCTGAGTGGTGCGCTGGCTTTGAGTGTCTGACCGCCATTGTGCTTGGTGTTGGTCCAGTAGTCGTACCATTGTGCGCCTGCAGGGAGGTATACGTCGTAGCTCTTTTCTGCTGTCCAGTCAACACGGGCATAGGTTTCTCTGTCGAGTTCTTTCTTGTCCCATCCTGACATGGGGTCGGTCTTGACTATCTTTTCTTGTGTGTAGAGTGGGTCAACGACTGGGCAGACGAGGACGTTGTGTCCGAAGAGGAACTGACGGTTGTTGTTCCATGTGTTGCGGTCTTCCTTGAAGTCCATGAAGAGGGCGCGCATGAAGGAGTCGTTGTGCTTGGTCACTTGCCATGACTGGCTGTAGATGTAAGGCAGGAAGCGGTAGCGCAGCTTGACAGCATCGACCAGCGCGTCATAGACGGGTTCGCCTTGCTTGCCGAAGTAGTAGATTTCACGGTAGATGTCGGCTCCATGGCTGCGCATCATTGGAGTGAAGGCACCGAACTGCATCCAGCGCACGTAGAGCTCCTGGTACTGAGGGTTGCGAGTGGCAGAGTTGTGGCCTTGGGTGCTGTAAGAGCCTGCGAAGAAACCGCCGATGTCGGCATTTACGTTAGGGTTGGCAGTGAGGGTATAGTTCAGGCAGATGGGCACCTGCTTGCGGAAGCTGTCCCATGAAGAGCCGATGTCGCCGCTCCATGTGTTGGCTCCGTAGCGCTGCTGACCTGCGAAGTAGGAACGTGTGAGGATGAAGACGCGCTTGGTTGAGTCGACTGCACGCTGGCTGTCATACACACCGCCTACAGTCATGAGTGGGAAGGCGTTGCGCACGCTGCGGTAGCTGCCCATGGCTGTGGGCTGGTCGCGCTGCTCTTCGGTCAGGTTCATCTGGTCGGGGTCGGTTGAGTCCATCCACCAAGCGTCGATGCCCATCTTGTGGAGTCGGGTGAGATTGTTCCAGTAGATGTCGCGAGCTTCCTTGCTGTACACGTCGTAGCAACGCACACCGCTGGGGTAGTCCATGCGTGGAGGCCACTGTGAGAGTCCGCTCTGGGGCCATGTCTGGAAGTCGAGCAGGAGCCCTTTTTCTTTCAACTCCTTGAATGCCTTGGTCTCAGGACCGAAGGATGCCCAGATGGAGATGCTCATGTGGGCGTTCTGGCGATGTACCTCGTCTATCATCTCTTGTGCGCGGTCGAAGTCGGGGTTGATGAACTCCATGGCGTTCCATGTGTAGTTGCTGCCCCAATACTGCCAGTCTTGGATGATGCCGTCGAAAGGTATCTTGAGGTCGCGGTATTTGTGTACTACCTCGAGCAGCTCGCGCTGTGACTTGTAGCGTTCGCGTGACTGGTGGAAGCCGTAGGTCCAAAGCGGGAACATGGGCACTTCGCCTGAGAGGTGACGCATCTCGGCTATGACGCCATCGGCATTGCCGCCATAGATGAAGTAGTAGTCGATGAGCTTGCCTACTTCTGATTCCAGCTCGATGTTGCCTGCCTGTCCTTCTTCAGGAGTGACGAGATGGGTGGGGGAGTAGTTGTCCCAGAAGATGCCATAGCCTTTGATGGTCTGGTAGAAGTGGGCGAAGTCTTCCAGATTGCTCTGCTCCATGCGGCGTCTCTCGCCGCGCTGGCTCATCTTGCCGTTTTGGAGAAGTCCAACACCATAGATGCCTTCATCTGCTTCGACAGAGAAGGTCTGCTTTACGCGGAAAGCTCCTGTGTCTGGGCCTTTCGTGATGGGGGTGAAAGCGTGGTTCCCTTCTTGGGTGAGCAGGTTGCCCTTCGCATCGGCGAAGGATACTTTGCCGCCATCTACCGTAACGGTCAGGGCTGATGACTTGTAGATGGTTGCTGTACCTTTTTTCTGCTGGCTCACCTTCACCTTCTCGGGTGAGGCAATGACCACTAAGGATTTCTTTTCGTCGTTCGCAGTTTGCTGTCCGTTGTCTTTCACGATTCGCACAGTGCGAGGCGTGTAGAACTCAACGGTCTGGGCGCTCATGCTGAGGCACGCTGCAAACATAAGGCTTGTTAGGATGTTTCTTTTCATATTTATATAGGTTTTTGAAGTGGTTGTTTTCTTGATTGCTTAATCTCTATGGATGATATTCTCTTCGGAAAGGAATTGTTCCCAAAATTCATTTGTGTTGCCGTAGTCGAAAGCGCCGCCGCCACACCACGGAGCCACCATCAGCCAAAGTGCGTTGTCTTTCTGCATGTTTTCCCACGATGGCACGCTGTTGCATTCTGGCAGGGCTGTCATCTTGTTGGGGTGTGCTTGGCGCAGTCGGCGGAAGTCTTCTGCTTGGGAAATGTGTGTGGTGTTGTTCTTGGGGTATCCGTCGCGTGCCACAATGTCTACGTATTCGTCGCCTGGATACCAGTCGTCATCGCCTGTCTCTGATGTCCACACCCAGATGAGGTTGTGTACGCCTGCCTGACAAAAGTAATCGAACATGTAGCGGTAGAGCTGTTTGTAGGCTGCACCATCTTCGGCTCCCCACCAGAACCATTGGCCTGAAGCTTCGTGCAAGGGGCGCCAGATGATGGGAATGCCTTGGCTCTGATAGTAGAGCAGCAATTGTGCAACCCCTTCCAACTTTTGCTGGAAGATTCGGTTTTCCAGTGTTTCCTCTGTGGCACAACGCGAGGGCAGGATATGGCAGGGCTTTTCTCCGTGGATGT
This sequence comes from Bacteroidales bacterium, assembly GCA_030528885.1. Taxonomy (GTDB): domain Bacteria; phylum Bacteroidota; class Bacteroidia; order Bacteroidales; family Bacteroidaceae; genus Minthosoma. The sequence goes on from JAUMXY010000015.1 coordinate 7,042, forward strand.
AGAAGCCCTCCCAGTCTGACTTCTGTTCAACGAAAGCGTTGGTGGGCATGTGGATGTGCCACATGAATGAGACGATGCCGCCTGACTGATGCCACTGCTTGGCGGTTGGGGTGCGGTAGTTAATCCACGGCTGGTCGAAGTGCTGAAAGTCGAACACGTTCACCTTGGGGTATTTGCCGCTTGCTTTGTAGATGCGCTCGGCATCGTTGATGTTGTAGTTCCATTCTGCTTGGCATCCTGATAGCACTTTCTTGCCCCACACCTCATTGCGCAGGTATTGGTAAAGTTCGCGAGTCTCTTCGTTGGCTTCTGGGTCAGCAAGATGCTCGTCGATTTGTGCACGGGTGGAGACAACGAGTCCCATCAGCGCTAATATACATATCAGTTTCTTCATTTCCATTCTTTCCGAACGATATTCCGGCCTCCTTCTAAGTTCATTTTGACAATGTTGATACCTGGCTGGGGAGATGCAAGGCGTATGCCAGCGGTGTTGTAGTATTCAGTACCGATGACTTGATAATAGTCTGGGCGCAAGCCTTTTACCTCTGTTGTTACGGCATTGCCTTGCTTGTCTATCAGATTTACGCTGCCTATGCTGACAGTCTGTGCCTTTTCTGAAATGATATTCAAGCTATACACTTTCTTGTGGGCGGCGGTAAGGGAGAGTTCGCATTGCGTGGCATTCTTGCTGATGGCTTGGCTCTTGACGCTCTTGTTGCCATAAAGCAACTGCACGGTCATAGGTTCTGTTGCGGGCTGTAGCAATTTGACCACGATTCCGCTGTGGTTGCTCAGATTGACCGTCTCGGGCCAGTACCATCCTGCTCCACCGTAGGGTTTCAGTCTGATGGTGCACTTTCCCCCTTGTGTGGCTCCGCTTGTCAGCATGTCTTTCCAGGCGAAAAGGTCTTCGGCATGCGTGGTGTACTCCCCGTCGTTGCTTCTGAGGGTGACAGCTGTTAACGTGAAGTTCACGCCCTTGATGTGTATGCCTTGACGCAACTGGTCTGCATCTTGCGCTGTAAGCAGCATCTCATAGTTGCCGCTGATGTCCTTGTGCTCCATTCCCTCGAAGCATGTCCAGTTGTTTCCCCATGACAATTGCAGCTGTGCCCCGTCTGTGGCGGTAATGCTTAGCAGCAACACATCGTCGGTCTTCGCTTCTTTTAGCTTGTACCCTTCCACGTTGAGCACATCACTCCAATTCGTGAACTTTTGTGTGCCTTCCCATACGACTGTTTGGGCTGCGCTCGCGCTTAGTGCGAGCAGCAGTGTCAATACTGATAGTAAAAGTGTCTTTTTCTCCATTTTCATCATTGCTTTCTGCGTGTACTGGGGTGCAGCAGGTTTTGGGGTGACTAATTGAGAATTGTTGGATGTGTCTCTTTTTGTCGATAGGTTTTGATGGCACAAAGGTAGCGTTTTTCTCGCAGCGGAGGAGACGGTGTGGTTGATTCAACAGAGTAGAATTGTTGATTTTATTGAGTGGTCAGGTTGATTCAACAATGTGCTCTGTCTGATTTTTACGGAGTTCGGAAGGATTCTTCCCCAAGTCCTCTTGAAAGCATTTTGCCATGTAGGAGGCGGAACTGAAGCCTGTTTGCTCAGCCACTTCTGTCATGGTGTGTTTGCCTGCTTGGATGAGTTGCATAGCATGCTTGATGCGGATGCTTCGGATAAAGGCTGTGGGTGTCTTGCCCAGCATGGCGGTTAGCTTCTTGTAGAGTCCTGTGCGGTCCATGCAGAGGTCTTGTGCCAGTCGCTCCACCGTATAGTTTGGGGTGGTGAGGTTTTGTTCTACAAAGGTGGTAGCGCGGCTGATGAGCTCGTGGTCTATCGGGATGTTGGGTGTGGATGCCTCTTTCTTTTCGTCGGTGTGTGTTCTCTTTCTTCTTATCCACAGTAATCCGCAAAGAGAAAGTATACCGCATGCTATCCCTGCTATGATGCCCCACAAGGGCTGATTGTCCGTTGAAGGTCTCTCGCCAGAGGTGGCTTTTGTTCCTCTGAGCATTCCATGTTCGTAAGAACCTAGCCAGACTGTGCCGTTGCGGTCGGTGTAGATGGCATTGAGTCGGCTGGAGGAGACGTAGGTGCCATCAGCTAGCATCACTTGCTCTATTTCCTCTGCTTTGCGGGAGTCAAGGTCTATGCGCCACATCCCATCGCGGCTGACGATGTATGCGGTATGGGGGTCGGTGAGTGCGATGGTGTGCAGGCGTTGGGCACGGAATATTTCTGTCCAGCGTTGGGTACGGGTATCAAATTCAAGACAGAATTTCTGGTCGATGAGTTGGTAGAAGCGTTTGCGCAGCGTGTCGGTGATGACGAGCGAGGTGGTTGCGGTGGAGTCGAGCGATGCCTGGACTGCATAGATGGAACGGTTGCCCTGATGGCAGGTCACGGTACCATCGGCATAGAAGCGGTAGGTGTTCCCGTCCATACTTTTGAGGTCGAGCAGCAGGTTGGTGGTGTCTTGATGGATATAGTACACTTTGCCTTTGTCGTCTATAAACACATCGTCGGCTGTATCGGGGAGACAGTCAGTGACTTGGTTGAGCTGTGTGTCATAACACCATAATTTCTTGTAGTCTTTCACCCAAAGGCGGTTCTGCTGGTCGGCATAGGCATGGTAGGCACCTCGGTACCCTGTGAGCGGATGGGAAGTGAGGCTGTCTTTCTCAACGCTTTGGCAGGTGTGCCCGTCCCAAAGGTCAATGCTGTAGGGTGTGGTGGCGGCAATCCTGCCATCGGGCAGTTGCAGGATGTGCAGGACGCAGTGGTGGCTCAGTCCGTAGGAGGTGCCTATGGGGGTGAATACGTACTGTTGGGCGCAACAGGTGATTGCTCCCAACAGTGCGATGATATGTAATAGTCCCTTTCTCAATTATTTTCTGTAGATGATTTTTCCGCCTTGTATGAGGAAGCCCTTGGTGTGTGGCTGGACAGGCTTTCCACTGAGGTCGTAGCTCTGAGTGTTGCCTGTGGTGGGCTGTCCGCTGTCGGTTACGGCTTGGATGTGGGTGCTGATGGTCTCTTCGTAGTTATCGCTGATGTCCTTTGACTGGGTGTCGAGGTCAGTCATGATGGCTGCTACGGCATCGGGACTGAGTGCGTGGCTGTAGATGCGGAAGTCGTCGATGCGTCCGTTGAAGTTGGGGTCTGCCTTAAACATGGAGCGACCGATGTAGCAGAGTGAGGGGGCTATGTCTGTGGGGCAGATGGTGAAGTCGTCTTTCTGTGCCACATTCTCGCCATCGACGTAGAGGGTGGCCTGTACCTTGTCGCCAAGAGGTTGCAGGGTGATGGCTACGTGATGCCAGCTGGAGGCGCTGAGGGGTTTGCCGTTGGTGAGTATTTGTTCCTCGCCTCCGTTTTTCATGACGAAGCGCATTTCGCTGCCGTTGCTGGGGGTGAAGAACATGTAGCTGTGGGTGCCGTTGCCGAAGTCGAAGAGGCGTTGCCAGTTGCCGCCCGATGTGTTGTAGCGTACCCATGCAGCGATGGTGATGGCTTCGTGGTGTACGGCGGAGTAGGGCAGCATGGCATAGGTGCTTCCGTTGAGGCTGAGGCTGTGAGTGCCTGACTTGACGAGGGCTGAGGGGCTGGAGTATGTTGCTGTGCCGTAGAGGGATGCGCCCAAATGGTTAGGGCTATTGTCGGCAAGTGTGCCGTCAAACTGGAGTTGGCAGATGAGTCCCTGCTCGGCGAGGGGAGCAGCCTGAAGGCTGTCGGAGGGTACGGAGCGGTTGCAGTGGCGATCGACGGCTTGTACCTTGTAGATGTACTGCTTGCCTGCGATGGCGGTGTTGTCGATGAAGGTGGTGAGGCTGTCGTTGCGTCCGATGGTGTTGTACTGCGCGGGTGTTCCTGCTGCAGGCACTTCTGCCCTCAGGATGGTGTATGATGCGACATCATCGTCGGCTGGCGCTGTCCAGCTGAGCTCAACGCTGCCGTTGCGCTGTTTGGCTTGGAGACCTGTTGGCGCTTGGGGAGCTTGGAGCACAGTGAGGGTGGGTGTCTTCACGTCGGTGGGGAGGAAACGCCACAGGTACTTCTTGTGCTCTGCGTTGGTGGTGAGGCTGGTGGGAGCGTTCTTGGATATGATGCGAGTGCCTGCAGTGGAGGAGCTGCAGTAGAGGTATTTGTTGGTCAGGCGGTTGATGATGTAGAAGGAGCCTTCCTGTGCGTACTTGATGTACCATTGCTCTTCCATCGGGTGGTTTGTGCCAGTGTTGTACACGATGACGTTGGCCGTGGAGGTGAACATGGTGTTGAGGTTACCCCACTCAAGTGCGGTGTTGAGGTGCATGTGGTTATTGCCGGCATTGTCGATGAACCAGTAAGAGATGTCGCCGTCTGTGTAGCTTGGATAGACGTTCCATTGCTGCGTGGTGCCGCTGGTCTTTCGAGTGTCGGAGGTAGCGTTGCTTCCGCTCATGGTGAGCAACTTCTTGCTGGAGATGTTCATGATTTGGTATGTTCCGTTGACCTCGAAGGGAGCAACATCCTCACCCCAAGTGATGTCGAAGAGGCGCTCGGCGTTGATTTGTCCTTGTTGGTAGCCTGTGCCGCCCGGCACGTCATAGACATAGACACGGGTGGGTCCGTAGCCATTGAAATAAACGTCCTGCGTGGTGCTGACGAAGGCGAAGGAGGATTTGGAGGCTTGTCGCTCGCTGGAGCCGAGGTATCCGTGCACCTCGCCTGTGTTTTCGTTGCGATAGACTGCGCCGCTGGTCCATGCCTTGCGGTTTTCGCCGTAGCCGATGCGCACGCCTTCGTTGGAGTCGATGCAGAATTGCCCTCTTGCCTTGGAGTCAAAGCCCCACCAAATGCCGTTCTCCATGCCGTAGTTGACACCTACGATGGCTTCGCCTACGTTGTGGAGCTCGTCAGCGGTTGCGGCCTTGCCATCGGCTTTGACGGTGGCGAAGAAGTCGGCGTAGGTGGGGAACTCACCTGCCAGCTGATGGGTGTTGCCCTCGTCAAGATAGTCCTTCAGGTAGTTATACCATGGCAGTGCGCGGTCGCAGTTGAGGGTGTTTCCTCCGCTGATGCGGATGCCGTCAAAGTAGGGGTCGGCCTTGATAAGCTTGGCGATGGCGAGGAAGTCCTTCATGGCTTGCCCCTCGCTGCTTGCCTGGTCCCAAACGAAGTCGGGCTCGTTGAAGGGAGAGACGCTGACGACTTGCAGGCCCTGCTGCTGCACATATTGAGCTGTAGCTTTGATGAGTTTGTACCATTCCTCGGGCTTTCCCTGATAGTTGCTGCGCCCGGTATAGTCGGTGTTGTCCCCGTCCTTGAACAGCGCTTCGTGGTCGCAGTTGATGTTGACTGCTGTGGTGCCTGTCAGTTTCATCAGGTCGCATCGCCACTTCAGGCGTTGCTGCTGACGTGCGGTGAGGGTGTAGGTGTCGTCTCCATTGTCTTTGACGAGGTCGTTGGGCTGAAAGGATACGCGCCCTGTGGCAAAGTTGCCTTTGCCGATGTGCGCAATGCCGCGGTAGACGTTGTAGTCCCAGTCCCATGCGGCATCCATGCCCCAATTCACTTTGTATGCCTTTCCTTCGGCGTTGACGTCAAAGGCAATGTCTGTGTCGGCTTCTTTCAGAGCCTTCATGTAGTCTGTTCCCGTCTGTGCATGGAGGGTGGTTGCTATGGTGAGTGTTGCGAGCAGGATGGTCTTCTTCATATTGCTGTTTGATTTATGGTTGAGTATAGGCTTGCTTTTTGGGGGGATTATTCTCTTCCTTTTTCGTCAAGATAGCTGTCTTTGAACCCGAGGAAGTAGAGCACGCCGTCTAGTCCGATGGTGTTGATGCTTTGCTGAGCGTTGGCAACAACACGAGGCTTGGCGTGGAAGGCGATGCCCAGACCCGCTTGGGACAGCATAGGCAGGTCGTTGGCGCCATCACCTACGGCGATGGTCTGCTGCAGGTCCACCTTCTCCACTTGGGCGATGAGCTTGAGCAGTTCGGCTTTGCGGCGGCCGTCTACGACTTCGCCCACATAGTTTCCAGTGAGGTGTCCGCTGTCGTCTATCTCAAGCTCGTTGGCATAGACGTAGTCGATGCCGTATTTCTTCTGGATGTACTCGCCAAAGAAGGTGAAGCCGCCGCTGAGTATGGCTATCTTGTAGCCGTACTTCTTGAGCACGTACATCAGGCGGTCCACTCCTTCGGTAAACGGGAGGTTCTCCGCAATGTCTTTCATGACGTTGACATCAAGTCCTTTGAGCAGTTTGCATCGCTGGGTGAAGCTTTCCTTGAAGTCGATTTCGCCTCTCATGGCTTGCTCCGTGATGGCTGCCACCTCTTCATACACGCCGTGCGCTCTGGCAAGTTCGTCGATAACTTCTGTCTGTATGAGTGTGGAATCCATGTCGAAGCAGATGAGGCGTCGCATGCGGCGGTACATATTGTCGGTCTGGAACGAACAGTCTATCTCCAGGTCGCGCGACATCTTGAGCAGGGCTGCATGCAGTGCCTCGTTGTCCTTGGGGGTGCCGCGGACTGAGAACTGGATGCAGGCGCGTGTCTTTTCCATGGGGCGAAGTATGCTGTCGCGTCCTGACAGGCGCTGTATGCCGTCGATGTTGAGGCCTTGGTCTGCTATCAGCTGACTGACAGCTTCTATTTGCTTTGCTTTCAGCCTGCGTCCCAGAGCGGTCAAGATGTATCGGTTCTTGCCTTGTCGGGACACCCAAGCTTCATACTCTTCGATGGTGACGGGCTGGAAACGGATGTTCACTCCAAGCTCGTTGGCCTTGAAGAGCAGTTCTTTCATGACGTAGCCGGAGTTCTGCTCTGCTACTCGAATCAAGATGCCCAGCGAAAGGGTGGAGTGTATGTCAGCCTGTCCGATGTCTTGGATGTCGACGTCGTAGCGTGCCAGAATGTCCATGATGCTGGCCGTGAGTCCAGGTCTGTCTTCGCCGGTAATACGTAAAATGATAAGCTCTTCCATCGTAGGTGGTTAGTGATTGTTTTGTGCAAAGATACGATTATGTGGAAAAAAAAGCAAATTTTAGTGCATTTTTACCTTTGTTTTGGGAAAGATTGCAGAAGTTGAATCGTTGAACATGCAAAGCGTACCCCTCGGGTACGATGCACCGGACCCGAGGGGTGCGGTATGCCGTACCCGAGGGGTACGCTTGAGGCGGACATGGGAAAAGGCACTTTTTTCAGGCGGGCATGCTTGTCCCTAAAAAGAATGTGCTCCATCCTCGTGGCGAGGTGGAGCACGCATGTCTTATAGTAGGGAAAAGGCCTATTTTGCGATGATGAGGAAATACTTTTTCTTTCCCTGCTGAACAAGGAGGTATTTCCCGTCGAGCAAGTCGGCCTCCGTCAATAGCTGGTCAGCTTGTGTCACCTTGTCTTTGTTGACACTTACGCCGCCTCCCTTGACGAGCGTCTTTACCTCGCCCTTGCTGGGGAACACCTGTGTGTGGTCAACCGTGAGGTCGGCGAGCTTCACGCCTTCGCCAGCGAAGAGTGACTTCTCCACCTCGAAGTGAGGCACGCCGGCAAAGACGTCGAGCAGTGTCTGCTCGTCCAGTTTCAGCAGGCTCTCCTTTGTGGACTTGCCGAAAAGGATGTTGGATGCTTCGACAGCCATGTCATAGTCTTCCTGAGAGTGAACCATGATGGTGACCTCCTCAGCCAGCCTCTTCTGCAATACGCGGCGGCCAGGGTCAGCATCCTGCTCAGCAATGATGCTGTCAATCTCTTCCTTCTCCAGCGAGGTGAATATCTTGATGTAGCGCTTGGCGTCCTCGTCTGGCACATTGAGCCAGAACTGATAGAACTGATAAGGTGACGTGTAGTTGCGGTCGAGCCAGATGTTTCCGCTTTCTGTTTTGCCAAACTTCCTGCCGTCGCTCTTCGTCACCAGCGGACAAGTCAGCGCAAAGCACTCTCCGCCGTTCATACGGCGAATCAGCTCGGAGCCGGTCGTGATGTTGCCCCATTGGTCAGCACCGCCCAATTGCAGCTTGCAGCCCTTGTGCTCGTTCAGGTAGTAGAAGTCATAGCCTTGCAGCAGCTGGTAGGTGAACTCTGTGAAGCTCAGTCCGTCACGCGCTTCGCCGTTCAGGCGCTTCTGTACACTTTCCTTCGCCATCATGTAGTTGACAGTGATGTGCTTGCCAATGTCGCGCACAAAGTCGAGGAATCGGAAATCCTTCATCCAGTCGTAGTTGTTCACCAGCTCAGCCTTGTTCGGAGCGTCGCTGTCGAAGTCAAGGAAACGAGAGAGCTGCTCCTTGATGCAAGCGACGTTGTGTCGCAAAGTCTCCTCGTCCAGCAGATTGCGCTCTTGGCTCTTTCCTGATGGGTCGCCAATCATGCCTGTAGCGCCTCCGATGAGTGCCAAAGGCTTGTGTCCGCAGCGTTGGAAGTGACGGAGCATCATCACTCCACATAAGTGTCCGATGTGCAATGAATCTGCTGTTGGGTCAATGCCCAGATATGCTGTAACCTGCTCCTTCTTGAGCAGTTCGTCAGTGCCCGGCATCATCTGATGTATCATGCCGCGCCATGTGAGTTCCTGTACAAAGTCCTTCATTTTATTGTGTGTTGTTAATCGTCCTTGGTATGTTGCCCATCGCTGGTTGTCCGTCGTGCGATGTGCATCATTGCGCCACAAAGGTACGATTTTCTTTCTGATTATTGTCTATTTAATGCTGTTTTTCTTTTTTCAGGCAGGATTTTGCCTTTCGAGTCATGGCGCAATGTTTCTTTTGCCGGTGGCAATGGAGGTGCGAGGTGACATTCTTCATTCTTTGATTCATCATCATTTCGGGCACTGATTCAAGAAGAAGGTTGGGCTGGCGGAAAGGGTGCAGGACTCGCTCGTTTTAGGCCGTGAACTCGCGTTGTTGGAGCGGAATATGAGGTGTAAGTTACAAGAGTGATAGTTTTTGTTACAACAGTTTTATGGGAAAATGAAGAATTTATGTATCTTTGCATGTCTTTTACCAAGAACTGTATCATTTATCAAATATCTTTTATCAAAAACTTATACATTTATGACATTAAGAAACACGATGCAGGCGATAGCGCTTGTAGCTGCGCTGGGCACACCGATGAGCATGGCTGCTCAGAATTTGAAGGCTCCTTCAGGGGGAAAGAAAATCAGCAAGGAATTGATAGGCATCTTCTTTGAGGACATCAGCCACTCGGCAGACGGAGGTCTGTATGCGGAACTGGTGCAGAACGGCTCGTTCGAGTACTCTCCAGTAGAGCGTGATGGCTGGGGACCCGGTTCATTCTGGAGAATGATGAGACATGGACACTCAACAGGATATATAGAGGCACGTATGGATAGTCCGCTGAATGACCGTAATCCGCATTATATGCGTATCGTGGCAGAGAGAGTAGGACGTTTCTCTGACTTTAACGGCTGGACTGGCGTAGGCATTCAGAATCAAGGTTTTGACGGCATCGCCGTGAAAGCTGGCGCAAAGTATGATTTCTCAGTGTTCATGCGCAATCAGGAAGGAAAAGCTATGCCGGTGCGCATCGTGTTGGTGGGCGACCGCAACAAGGTGCTGGCTGAGGCAGAGCTGAAGACGGACGGCACGGGCTGGAAGAAGTATGCTCAGGTGCTGACTGCTGCAGAGGACTGTGCCAATGCGCAGCTGGCAGTGCTGGCGATGGAGAAGGGTTCGCTGGATGTGGACATGGTGTCATTGATGCCACAGGATACCTATAAGGGGCATGGTCTCCGCAAGGATTTGGCTGAGACGATAGCAGCCTTAGAGCCAAAGTTTGTGCGTTTCCCTGGTGGATGCGTCGTGCATGGCGGCGGTGACGGCTTCTGGAACACTTATCGCTGGAAGAACACGATTGGTCCGAAGGAAGAGCGTGTGGCACAGAAGAACACATGGGGTTACCACCAGTCTATGGGCTTGGGCTATTTCGAGTACTTCCAGTTCTGCGAAGACCTTGGAGCTGAACCTATTCCAATCTTGCCTGTGGGCGTGAGCTGTCAGGGTGCTGGCGGCAGCTGGGGCTTGAGAGAGCAGGCGCAGATGGCTGTGCCGATGAGCGAGATGGACGAGTGGGTGGATGAGGCGCTTGACTTGATTGAGTGGGCAAATGGCGACGTGACCACCGAGTGGGGAAAGAAGCGTGCTGAGGCTGGCCATCCGGAACCTTTCAACCTGAAGTACTTGGGTCTGGGCAATGAAGAGAAGATTACTCCAGAATTTGAGGAGCGTTTCAAGTATATATATTATAAGATTCGCGAGAAGCATCCTGAAATCATCATCGTAGGAACGGCTGGACCAGGCTCTCACAAGGGCAACCCGGATTACGACACAGGTTGGAGAATTGCCGAGGACATAGATCTTGCAATCTTGGACGAGCACTATTATGAGCCAAGAGATTACTTCCTGAACAATCAGCAGAACTATGACAATTATCCTCGCAAGCGCAAGACCAAGGTGTATCTGGGTGAGTATGCAGCGAAGGACAAGAAGATGGCTGATGCGCTGTACGAGGCACTCTACCTGCTGGGCATTGAGCGCAACGGCGATGTGGTAGTGATGACAAGCTATGCGCCGCTGCTGGCAAAGAAGGGACAGACGAACTGGAATCCAGACTTGATTTATTTCGACAACACGAAAGTATACCCAACCTGCAGTTACTATGTGCAGCAGATGTTTGGCACAACAGCTGGCGACTACTACTATGGCGATGTGGCTAAAGTGGAGGGCGCTGACAAGTTCCAGGGAACCTCATGCGTGCTCAACACGGAGAAGAGAGAACTGTACATCAAGGTGGTGAATGCGGCAGCGGAGGCAAAGAAGACGGCTATCAACCTGAGTCGCTTCAAGAATCTTCCTGCTAAGGCTACAATGACTACCATCAGCGGACAGCCCGACGTGGAGAACAACTACGAAGTGCAGCCTATCGCTCCTGTGACAAAGGAGGTGAACATTTCCAAGAAGATGAACATCACAGCTGAGCCTTACTCTTGCTCTGTCATCCGCATTAAGTTATAATATTCGGTTATTTGGTTATTCGGTCGTGCGGTTTTGTGGATGTCTTTCCACAACCGCAAGGCCGACTGCCGCTAAATAATACAATTACACATTCACAAAAAGTAAAATGAAAAGATTTTGTTTAGGAGTCATTGCCATGTGCATGACAGTGTGCCTCAGCGCACAAACTTACAAGCCTTGGGACAAAGGGGCTTTTGAGACAGGTAAGTATCGTAACCTGTTCGTGGAAATGGGCTATTCGGAGAAGGAAGTGGAGAAGAAAGTGAAGGAGGTGTTCAACGATGTGTTCCGTGGATCGAACAAGGTGTACTTCGAGGTTGGCGACACAATGGGCTATGTGTCTGACATCAAGAACAACGACGCACGCACCGAGGGCATGTCTTATGGCATGATGATTGCAGTGCAGTTCGGCGAGAAGGACATCTTCGATCGTCTGTGGCGATGGAGCCGAAAGTACATGCAGCATCAGTCTGGACCTCGCGAAGGTTACTTCGCTTGGAGCTGCAAGGTAGATGGCACGAAGAATTCAGATGGCGCAGCCAGCGACGGCGAGCTTTACTTCATCACAGCTCTTATTTTCGCGTCTAACCGTTGGGGCGACGATACGGGCATCAACTACAAGGCTGAAGCGCAGCGCATCCTCAACTGCACCATGCCTCGTGAAATCGAAGGACGCCCCATGCCAGCCTTCGGACAGCAGGGACAGCAGGCGCCACAAAAGCAGCAGATGTTCTTGATTAACCCTGAAAACAAGCTGATTACGTTTACGCCCGACGGGTATGGACAGCGGTTCACTGACCCTTCTTACCATGTGCCTGCTTTCTACGAGGTGTGGGCTAAATGGGCTGATGACGGACGTGCGGACTACTGGAACGAGTGTGCGCAGAAGTCTCGCGAATACTTGCACAAGGCTATTCATGAGAAGACAGGCCTCAATGCTGACTACAGCCAGTACGATGGCAGCCAGATGCAGAGCTTTGGCGGACGTCCAAACGGTTCCAACAATTTCCGTTATGACTCATGGCGCGTTCCTATGAACATTGCGCTCGACTACGAGTGGAGCTGTGCTGACCGCGAGTGGCAGCAGCAGTACGGAGAGAAGATTCAGAACTTCTTCTATTCTCAGGGAATCAATGACTTTGTGGACCAGTACAGAGTGGATGGCACATTGCCAGAGGAAGGCGAAATCCTTCAGGCAGGAGGCTTCCGCAAGCTGCGTCACTCTATCGGCCTTGTGGCTACTACCGCTGCGGCATCAATGATGTGCAGCCATGCTAAAAGCAAGGAGTTTGTCGATGCACTCTGGAACGCTAAGCATGTGCCTTTTGAAGATGGCTATTTCGATGCCTATTACGATGGGCTTCTTCGCCTGTTCTCGTTCATGCACCTGAGCGGAAACTACAGAATTATCACTCCTGAGAAGTGATAAGGTCACATAGCCTTTGAAGGCAGAATACATAAGTAAGGCGGGGATGCAAGTCAACTTGCACCCCCGCCTTACTTATGTGCTTATCTCGCTTATAGTGAAGACTCTTGCTTGCTCTGTTGGGTCTGTTCTTTGTTGCCTTTCCTGTCCAACACCCTCTCGATATGGGCCTGCAGCAGCTGATAAGTCTCGCATTCCTTGTAGAGAACGTTGCGGCGCAGCATTTGACTTGGGAGAAATTGGCTGTGCGAGTAGCATGACAGTTCGTTGTCCATCTGCTGGGTGTTGCCGTGAGCCAGGAGCTTGATGTCCTTTTCCCTCTCTCTCCGCAGAATGGTGCATACGGGAGTGAGGGCTGCATCGACGATGTTTTCCATGAGATGATGCCCTTGTATGAAGAGATAAGTGTTGTCGGGGGTTACTCCGAGGTTGGCGAGCTCTTCCCTGAGCCTGCCGAGCTTGCCCTTGGCCTCGGGGACATGCCGTTGTAGCCATGCGATTTTCTTGTTGACGTTGCGGCGCACCTGATCCAATGCGTCAACGGGCTTGTACACGTTGAGTTGTTCGACGGCGGTGATGTTGTTGAAGGAGGTCAGGGGCATGTCGTTGAAGCGTCCGCGACGGTGCAGCCAGATGAGCCAAACGAAGAGCTCGTACACTATGTTGGAATACTGCTTGAGATACTCTTCAAAGTTGAATATGTTGCGGTCGTTGAGCGTAGCCATCACGCATACGTCGTGAAGACTGGGCGCATAGCATAGGTAGTTCTCGATGGCGTAAGTGTAGGTGTGCACGACGTAGGGATTGTCAAGCATCTTGGCTGAACTTGGCGTGTGTCCTTGCAGCAGATAGTCCAGGTCGGCATCAACGCAAGCAATCATGCAGGTGCCCAGCGATTCGCCCAGCCTGTTCATCATGGCAGTCTTCTTGCCGCGGTTGAGATTCTTGCGGCTGGGCAGCATCACTTGAAACATCGTCTCATCATCCTCGAAGTCGCTGAACACACTGCGCCAGAAGAAGATGTCGTCATAGGATTCGACGTATGCCACAATCTTCCTTTTCTTGCTTTTGGGGCGAAGCTTGTTTGCTGCTTCGATGTAAGCCGAGGTGATATTTGATGTGAGGTGCCGTGCCATCAGTTGGTGATTTCGTTCACTTCAGTGACATTGCTGACCCATCCGTCCATGATGAGTGCCGGGGAGTGGGTCGAAAGGATAATCTGCACGTTGGGGTTGAGCTGGCGGATGAGGTCGATGAGCCTTTGCTGCCAGTCGATGTGCAGGGATATTTCCGGTTCATCCATCAGCAGGGCGTAGGGCTCTCTGTTCTCCACCAGCACCGTGAGCAGGATGGCCAGCATCTGCTTCTCGCCGCTGGAGAGCTGGTAGGGTGTGATGGTCTCAGTCCCCGTCCCCATCGTCTGGATGAACTGTATCTCGTTGTTCTTCCTGTCAATCTTTTTGTTTGTTTCTGCAAAAAGCTCGTCTATCATATCCTGAAATTCCTTCTTCGGCTGGCTCACCTCTGCCGCCTTGAGCTGGTCGGCAGGGTCGCCGCTGGTCAGCAGCTCGATGATTTGGTTTCCGATGTTCACCTGATAGTCGAGAAAACGCTTTTGCAGCCTGTAGATTTGCCAGTCCAGCTCCGTCTTGACACGCGAGTCTGAGAGTTTCTCAAGCAGGTCGCTGTGCAGGAGCGGGCGGTCGAAAGAGCGGATGACGTCAAACTTGATGTAGGTTGCATCTTCGGGCATGAGTTTGATGGACACCCCTAGGGGCGCATCTTCAGGCACAATTTCTCCTCGGTCAATCATGTCCAGCCTGTTGGCAGAGTGGTTGATGATGGTGCTTTTCCCTACGCCGTTGATGCCGCTCAGAATGTTCACGTCGGGCTGCAGATGCCAGATGATGTGCCTGCCGCCTTTCCAAAGCGCTTCGATTTCTATGCTCTGTATGTATTCAGCTCTTTTTTTCATCGTTTTTCCTGTTTAATATTGCAAATATAGTGAAAAGTTAGGAGTTTGTTCTTTGATTTGAATGTTTTTTGTCTTTTTAAGCCTTTTTTCACATACAGAAATCACAAAACCACCGCTTGCCTCCGTCATTCCTAATTCTTTTTCTTACCTTTGTACCCGAATTTTTAATCGCATATCATATTATGGGAGGTTTTTTCGGAGTCGTTTCCACAGAAAAATGTGCTGCAGAATTGTTTTATGGCACAGATTACCAGTCACACTTGGGCACTCGCCGTGGCGGTATGGCTACATACTGCGAGGAGAAAGGTTTTTATCGTGCCATCCACAATCTTGAGAATACATATTTCCGTACTCGCTTCGAGTCCGAATTGCCAAAGTTCGAAGGGAAATCGGGCATTGGCGTCATCAGCGACACCGACGCTCAGCCCATGCTCTTCAACAGCCATCTGGGGCGCTTTGCGCTGGTGACTGTTGCGAAAGTCAATAACATAGAGGAAATAGCCGACCATCTGCTGCAAGAGAATATGCACTTGTCGGAGTTCTCGTCAGGCAAGATCAATCCGACGGAGTTGATAGGCTTGCTGATTGTGAAAGGAAAGGACTTCGTGGATGGAATCGAGAACGTTTTCAGGACAGTGAAGGGCTCCTGCTCCATGTTGCTGCTCACGGAGAACGGCATCATAGCTGCTCGCGATGCCTGGGGGCGCACTCCCATTGTCGTTGGCGAAAAAGAGGGTGCCATGGCGGCAACCAGCGAGAATACAGCATTCCCCAATCTCGGATACGAGACTTCCTATTATGTTGGTCCGGGCGAAATCGTGCACCTGACGGCTAGCGGCATGAAGCAGCTGCGCAAGCCCAACAAGCGCATGCAGATATGCTCCTTCCTGTGGGTGTACTATGGATTCCCTACTTCGTCCTACGAAGGTAAGAATGTGGAGGACATGCGCTACCACACCGGCCGCGTGATGGGAGAAGAAGATGAGACCGAAGTTGACTCCGTTGGCGGCATCCCCGATTCAGGCATAGGCATGGCTATAGGCTATAGTGCAGGCCACAATACTCCTTATCAGCGTGGCATCAGCAAGTACACCCCCACTTGGCCGCGCTCGTTCACTCCTGCCAATCATGAAATGCGCTCATTGGTGGCAAAGATGAAGCTCATTCCAAATAAGGATATGTTGCGTGGCAAGCGATGCTTGTTCTGCGACGACTCAATCGTTCGAGGAACGCAGTTGCGTGAAAACGGCAAGGTGCTCAAGGAACTGGGCGCAAAGGAGGTGCACATGCGAGTAGCGTGTCCGCCGCTCATCTATGCTTGTCCTTTTGTGAATTTTGCAGCCAGCAAGTCTGAGTTGGAGTTAATCACTCGCCGTGTCATCAAAGACCTCGAGTCTCACTCCAATACGGTAACTCTGCTCACTGACGCGCTTGCTGACAACCAGAATGTTACCATTTCTCCCGAGCGTCTAAAGGCCTATGCCACAACCGACTCGCCAGAGTACAAGGCTATGGTGCGCGAAGTGGCGCGTCGTCTTGACCTCGACAGCCTCAAGTTCTCTAAGTTGGAGACCATCGTGGAAGCCATCGGCTTGGACAAGTGCCAAATCTGCACCCACTGCTTCGATGGCAGTTCCTTCTACTCGCTCGAAGAAGAAAACGAGCAATAATGCTCCGCAGAAATATCAATCATAGCTAACGTTGCGCTGACAGGTGTTCGATGATTCTCTCATTGGCATCTTTCAGCGCTTCGCATGCTTTGCCCAGGTTGCGCGAGAACTCCTCAAACGTCTCGGCCCCGCTGTCACACAGGTCTGTCACGGACTTGACATACAGGACAGGCTTGCCAAACAGCGAGCAGACAAACCCGACGGCAGCCCCTTCCATGTCTTTCAGCTCTCCACCGTTTTCTTGAATCATCTTGAGGTCGCACGGCTGCATGTCGAGCGACGAGCCCGTTGTCACCTTCCCCGTCTTAAACCCAAGGTCCTCAGCCAGTTGCTTGCTCCCTTCCCATACGGGATAGTTCCCGATGCTCTGAGTGCTCCAAGCGTCATCGCCAGGCACGCGGCGGTCGTGAAACATCGCCCGGTTGCCAATATACACATCGGCAATGCCCGCTCCGTTGGTAAGGAATGCGCCGCAAGTGCCCGAGTTGATGATGAGGTCAGGGTTCAGTTTCTGTATGGCAGCCATCGTCGCAATCGAAGCCGCCTCACAACCCACCAAGTCGCTGCCATGCTGCTGACCGTTCAGCACCACCGACAGCTTCATGCCGTTCACCATGCCCTCGTACAGCTGGCACGGCAGCGGGGCGAAAAAGTCCTCCACCTCCTTTATTCCGTATTTTTTGATAAAAGGCTCTGCTTCAGCACGCATCGCCACGACATAGCAAATGTTGTTCATCATGTTTCTCCAGATAAAGTGTTATGGTCTGTGTGAATGTAAAAAGTATGCTGCAAAGTTATAAAAAAGATTCATTACATCTTGTTTTTCCTTCAAATGTTGATTTTGTCGTCGCTTTTTTGTTCATTTTCTCACAATTTGTCATACCTTTACGGAATCTAACACACCTATTAAAACTACTAAACATGAAAAGAAACTGTATGATTATCGCGTTTGCTCTTGCTGCGACATTGGGCTATGCTCAGGAAAAGAAAGGAGAAGTATCAAGTTTTTACGAGAAGAATACCGTCCTGAACTATAATGACGGCAACAATGCGGCTGGGGAAATCCAGCAGCCCACCAAGTTCGACCCCAACTTCCACATCTATCTCTGTATTGGCCAGTCCAACATGGAGGGCAATGCGCGCATCGAGCCTCAGGACAGAGAGGGACTGAACACCCGTTTCAAGATGATGGCAGCCGTTGACTTCAAGAATACAGGAAGAGAAATGGGCAAGTGGTATGTGGCTGTTCCGCCTCTCTGCCGCGAAAATACAGGACTCACTCCAGCTGACTACTTTGGCAGAACAATGGTTGAGAAATCACCAGAGAAGGTATCCATCGGCGTCATCAACGTTGCCATCGGCGGATGCAGCATCGACCTCTTCGACGAAGATAAGGCTGCGGCATACATCGCTAAATCAGCTGATTGGCTTCAGAACTTCTGCAAGGCGTATGGCGACAATCCTTACCGCCGCCTGATAGACATGGCTAAGAAAGCACAAGAGGCTGGTGTCATCAAGGGAATCCTCCTTCATCAGGGATGTACAGACAACGGTCAGCGCGACTGGCCGGACCGCGTCAAGCTCGTGTATGAGCGCATCCTTGCCGATCTCGGCCTCGAGGCAGAACGCTGCCCATTGTATGTGGGTGAGCTGATGTCTCAGCAGGACAACGGCATCTGTTCCCTCCACAACAGCGTGATTGCTTCCATGCCGCTGGTCATCCCAACAGCGCACGTTGTGCCATCTCTCGGCTGTGCAGGCAACTTCGACCGTCTCCACTTCACAGCAGAAGGCTATCGCGAGTTAGGCCGCCGCTATGCAGAAATCGTGCTGAGAACGGAAAAGGCAACCGATGCCATGTATGGCAAGCAGAAAGTGAAGAAAAACAAGAAAAAGTAACCCGTGCATCGCTCCCCCTTGAGCGAATTAAATAGAGAAGGTATTTACTCGGAATTTCCTTACAATTTACTTTCTTCTTCCAAGAGCCGCGCAAGGCTCTCATCCGTGCAATCGGTGAAATCTGTGAGAGAATAAAAATGAATCGTAGAAATCCGCTCAATCCGTTCAATCATCGTGAAGCGGTATGTCGTAGAAGACAAGTTCCGTTGGAACGATGGATCGGATTGAACGGATTGCGGATTTTTTCACGTTGCCGACTGCGGCTATTCCCTCTCCAGACGTGAGTTTTTGTGCCCTTTCCCCTCCAAAATTCCAAATCGTTGATACTCAGACATGCCGCCCGTGTCGGAAATAATAGGCACAGGGTGTTCGTGTTATTATGCGCACGGTGTCTGAAACCTTGTCTGCGCGGTGTGCGTTTGCAGCCACTTGCCCAGCCCTCCTCAAAAAGAAAAGAGGCACAAGGTGAAAATGCCCTGTGCCTCCATGCTGGAGTGCTATTATCAGTGGACAATACGGATTTAATTGTCAAAAGGTCGTTAGTACCTCAACTTTAGACACACCTGTTGGTCGGAACGTTGGTGAATGGGAGGTCAACGTTCCACAAACAGGTCTTCCAATGTAATTGATTGGTTGACGATACTGGCATGTTCACCCTTTGCAATTCCTGTCGTCGTAACCATAACCAGTTGAATGCTATGTGTCTTGTTGTGCATCTTGCTTGCGACAAAGGCTTCTATCTTGTTCAGGAAATTCTCTTCATCATTTTTCGTTATGGCATATTTAGTTCCAGTAAATTTCATTTCACACAGATAGTCTGTTCTGTCAGCCTTGCTTTCTAAGAGCAAGTCTATCTGTGCCCCTCGTCCGTTAGAACTCTTCCCGCTCCAGCAATAATTACGGTCGATGGAGGCTATACGCAGCGAATCCTGAATCTGAGGTAGATGCTCTATGCAAAGCAGTTCAAAGGTGTCTCCTGCCCATGTGTAGAAGGTGGGAGTTCCATGAATGGAGTTCCATAATCCTTTCTTGGCCTGTTGTCCCTGTATGAAACGCAGATAGAACAAAGAGAAGAAATCTATCAGTTGATAAACGGTCTCCACACGTTCTTTGCCATAGCGTGGATAAGTCCTGATAATGCCAGACTCAATGAGGTTCTCAAGCAACTTGGTCAGGGTTCCTCCACTTTTGACATCTATGGCAGCACCAATCTCTTTCTGAGTCATTCCGTAGAATTGGTTTCCCAAGACTTTTACTATGTCCACATACCGTTCTTTGCTGGCATAAAGTCCAGCGTACACATCGATAAACTCTTGATGTATTTTCTCGTCAGCGAAGAAAATGCGGTCAATGTTTTCCGTAATAGTCTGACTGTTACGCAACTTGTCGAGATAAAAGGGAACACCTCCTAATGCCATGTAGCAGATGCACATCTCATATGGGGACAGACGGAACCCGTTTCGCCTGTAATACTTTTGGCATTCTGCCAATGTAAAGGGGGTAAGCTTGATAGTCTCAGTGAGTCGTCCATGCAGGCCTCCGTAATCACGTATCACATTGTCAAGCATCCAACTCGTTGCCGAGCCGCACACCACCAGTACTATATTCCTTTGTCCGTCTGCCCAAGAGTTCCAAAAATAGCCGAGTTCCGAAATCATCTCTGATGACTGTGGACCCGCCAGCCAAGGAAGTTCGTCTATGAGAATAACCTTTCGACGAGAACGCATGCTTTCAAGCAGCTTGCGCAGAAGCAGAAAGGCTTCACGCCAACAAGATGGCTTTCTTGAAGTAGCGGCGTCAAGACCAGAAAACAGCAAAGAATCATAGAAATGATCCAGCTGCAACTTTCGGTAGGTTTCGTAATTCTTATCTCCGTCCTTTACGTATGTGCCAACGGCAGAAAAGGCAATCTTGTTGCCATACACTTCGCTGACCAGATACGACTTGCCTATGCGTCTGCGTCCATAAATGGCCACAAACTCTGATTTCTTCGATTTGTACAGACGTTCAAGTGTCTCGATTTCAGCTCGTCTGCCAATAATATTCGGATACTTCATCTTTTTATGTTTCTAATGCGCTTCAAAATTACAACTTTTATTTTAAAACCAAAATTCCTTGCTTAAAAATCAGCGAAAAAGGGAATTATTTCTCTGTTTTCGCTGATTTTTGAAAAGCATGTAATTGTTTAATGTAGGAATGATAATCTTCGACGTCTGTCTCGTCTATCGTGATGTAACCCTTGATTGTGTGTTCCTCTTTTGTGGAAAATCTACCAACACTGACAGGACATAGCACATATATAATAGCCATAGCACAGGATGCATAGGATAAATGCAGCCACTTGCCCGGCCCTCCTCGAAAAGAAAAGAGGCACAAGGTGAAAATGCCCTGTGCCTCCATGCTGAAGTGTCAGTGTCTGACAAGTGTCGTGAGCGTTTGGAAAGGCTTTACCACAGCCCTTCCAACGCTTCCTCAAAGTCGCGCCGTATGTTAGCGGCAGGCTCATGGCTGCCATCAGTCACACCGCCATAGCCAACGTCTACAGATCTGCTGCTGATACTGCCGCACAGAGGAAGTTCCTCCTCCATCATCTCTATCTCCATAAGAGGAGCAACATATTCTCTTTTCATTTTTTATGTTTTTTATTTGTTAAAATTACCAATTCTTATTTCACTACAATCTTCTGACCGTTCTTGATATAGATGCCGGCAGGAAGCGTCTCCATGTCGACATCGTAGCCTATCTTCTGACCGTTCAATCTGTAAACTGCACCCGTCTCGTCGGCTACGGAAGGGAAACCCTCGATGGAAGTCACTTCGCTGTCAACCACGAAACGAACATTGGCCTCCTTGGCGTCGCCTTCAACTTCTGTCAAAACTGTATAGAAGACGAAATAGGCACGATAGGCTTTCATTTTGGGCAGCCCATTGGAATAGTAAAATTTATTTCCATTGAGAAAAAGAGCTAATTCAGGAACTTCTGTATTTGCCTTATATGTTCCAATGAAGCTGTTGTATAATCTGATGGGTCCCATCTTAATTCCATCTTTGTTAATAGCAGGTTCTTCTTCTGGCTCGATGTCCACCCCATCCACCGTAAACTCACTGATTGCTGAACTAACCTTGATGAGATAAGGATGGTTTGCCTCAATAGCACTTGCATCATTAAAGTTTACTGTTAGACCCACGATGTTTTCATCTTGATCCTCTTCTGTTTCAACCCCTGTAAAGTCAGCTAGTTGTACATCCTCGCCGAATGCGCTCTTCACCTGCTCTGCGGTCATAGCGAACGGCAGCACCAGCGTGCTCCACTCGTTCGCCTTGATAGTGCGATTCACACGCACGTTCACACCTTCGGCAGCCTCGGGCATGGTTGTTGAGAGCTCGTCAAGCAGAACGCGGTTCTCTGCAATCTCGATGTCGAAAGTGGCATTGTCAAACAAGATTGCCTCGGATGAAGTGGTGGTGAATTCAATCTCGCTCAGCGCCGCAGTCAGCTCTGTTCCGATAGCCAGCTCTGCATCCGCCTTCACATACACTTTCAGTAAGGTTCCACTTGTGTCGGCAAAAGGAAGTTTCAAATTTGAATAGCAAATGAACTTGGCAGCCCGCTCTGTTTGCATCGCTGAGCTTACCGTGAAGCTTTCGTCGTTCATGCGGCCGGTCTTGGCTGATGTTGGAATGCCTTTGTCGTTCAGCACGAAGCTCAGCCCTTCGGGAAGGGTGAGAGTGATATCGAAAGCGGTTAGTTCATAGTCATCGTTGACCAGTTCGATGTCTATGGTGCCGATGCCGCCTTGGGGGATGTAGGTTTTCCCGACCTTGACGCCATTCTCGGCATGCACCGGCAAGAAGCTTGCCAGCAGCGCAAAAAGGATGAAAATGTTTTTCTTCATAAGATATATTTTTAAAAGTTATTTAATACGAATGATGGACAGTGGCTCATTGTGGGTCAAGCATCTCAACCATGCTTTTTCTGCTCTTGGCCGGCGCATTGCCTTCCAGCAGGATGTCGATAACAGCAACGGCATCGGTAATCGTTATGTCGCCGCTGCCATTCACGTCGGCTGCCACGCTGACGAAATCGATAGGAGTGCTTCCTAAGAGGTGGCTCACAATGGCAACAGCGTCAGTGATGGAGATTCTTCCGTCACCATTCGTGTCGGCTACCTTTACGCCGCTCACTTTGAGCGTAGCATTCGCGTTGTAAGGACGAATGGCTTTCACGTCTTCAGTGGTCAGCTCGATGTTCTTGATGGTAACAGAATGATGGTCAGCTGCCATTTCTTGGCTGGTCTCTACAACAAGGTTGAGCAGCGCGCCTTCTGTGCCGCTGAAAACAGACTTGGTATTTGAAAGCACAGTAATCAGATAATTTCCGCTTGCCAGTTGCTTGAAGGATACGGCATGGTCCTCTCCCTTGCGTTCTGTCAGCTGGCACTCAGACAAGGTGGCGTTCTCGGGAAGAGCGACCTCAAGCTGCAGGGCAGTGATAGGTTTGTTGTTGTGCATGTTGACAGGGACGGTGATGCTCTTTCCGCGGATGACCTCAGCGTCGCTAATCTCCAGGTAGTTGTCTTTTCCCGGGTTGTATGGCGCTTCGACAATGCCGCCTTTGAATATCTCTTCCGTCCAGCCTGCGGCAATGTAGGCGTCACGCGTTCCGTAGGGGACGGTCAATTGGCAAGCGTCTGCAAGTCCAGAGAATACGTTAGAAGGGGTAGTATAGGATGAAGCATCATAAGCACTATAATGAGAAATAGTGGTGGGGTCTTCAATTTCAGAAATTATTGACGTCAACTGATTGCAATTAGCGAAGGCATTCCCCGAAATGTTTTTTATATTATTAGGGAGGGTGATGGAGGTCAGGCCAGTACAATCTCTGAAGGCATCGTTCCCTATGCTCTCCACACTGTTGGGGATAATGATAGAGGTCAGACCAGTACAGCCAGAGAAGGCGGACGATGCGATTCCCTTCGTCCCTTCTTTGATGGTTATATCCGTGTCTTCTGGCATATTCCCTTTATAAAGAACAACTCGGCCGATGTAAACCAATCCATCTTCTTGGCTGTTAAGTAAATCGACACCATAAAATGCATAGTCTCCAATTTCTGTCACGCTGTTGGGGATGGAGAGGGACGTCAGGTTGTAACAATAATTGAATGCATATCCACCAATCCATGTCACGCTGTTTGGGATGGTTGCAGAGGTCAGTCCTCTACATCCCTCAAAAGCGCCGCTCTCAATGCGCGTCACTCCGTTGGGGATATCGATAGAGGTCAGACCATCGCACCAGATGAATGCATGAGGCCCAATAGCGGTCACACCGCTGGGAATCGTTGTGTTTTTGCATCCTGCAATCAGCTTCCCGCTTTCGGTATGGATAAGCGCATTGCAATTATCTCGTGAATCATAAATAGGGTTGTCTGCGTCAACTTTGATTGAAGTTAGGCTGGAGCAGTTATAGAATGCCTCATTGCCGATGCTTGTCACGCCTTCTGGAATGTTGATGGAAGTAAGGCTGGAGCAGTACGAGAAAGCATTATCGCCAATGCTTGTTACGTCCTCTGGTATGTTGATGGAGGTCAGTGAAGAGCAGTTCCAGAAAGCATTATCGCCAATGCTTGTCACGCTTGAAGGTATGCTGACGGATGTCAGGGAGGAACAGCCTGAGAATGCTCCATTGCCTATGTTTGTCACGCCTTCTGATATGTTGACGGATGTCAGGGAGGTGCAGTTTGTGAAAGCTCTATTGCCGATGTTTGTCACGCTGTTGGGGATGGAGAGGGAAGTCAGGTTGTCACAGCCAGTGAAAGCATATTCGTCAATGCTTGTCACGCCCTCTGGTATGTTGACGGATGTCAGTGAAGAGCAGTTCACGAAAGCGCAACTGCCTATGCTTGTCACACTTGAAGGTATGCTGACGGAGGTCAGTGAAGAGCAACTCCTGAAAGCGTCACCGCCTATGCTTGTCACGCCCTCTGGTATGTTGATGGAAGTCAGTGAAGAGTAGCCCCGGAAAGCACCAAAGCCTATGCTTGTCACCGTATTGGGAATGGCCGTATTCTTGCATCCTGTAATCAGTTCTCCGCTTTCGGTATGGATAAGTGCATTGCAATTGTCTCGTGAATCATAAATAGGATTGTCCGCGTCAACTTTGATAGAAGTCAGGGATTCGCAGTAAGAAAAAGCATAATAGCTAATGCTTGTCACGCTTGAAGGTATGTTGACAGATGCCAGGGAAGAGCAGTTCATGAAAGCACCAAAGCCTATGCTTGTCACGCCCTCTGGTATGTTGACGGATGTCAGGGAGGTGCAGCCATTGAAAGCATATTCGCCAATGCTTGTCACGCCCTCCGGTATGTTGACGGATGTCAGTGAAGAGCACTGAGAGAAAACACTATCGCCAATGTTTGTCACGTTTGAGGGTATGTTGATAGAAGTCAGGTTGGAACAGCCTTTGAATGCTGATTCGTCTATATATGTCACGCCCTCGGGGATAACGACAGTATTTAAAGAAGTACAGCCTTTGAAAGTTCTTTCGCCTATATATGACAAATTCTCAGAAAGGGTCACAGAAGTCAGTCCAGTACAATTTAGAAACACATTTCCCTGCATTTCTGTCACGCTATTCGGTATCGTGACAGAAGTCAGTCCGGTACATCCAGAGAAAATACCGCCTTCAATGGATGTTACACTGTTGGGTATCGTGATAGAAGTCAAGCCGGAGTGAGCGAAAGCACCGCCTCCAATGCTTGTTACGCTGTTGGGTATCGTGATAGAAGTCAATTCGGAACAGCTCCAGAAAGAACCGTCTCCAATGCTTGTTACAGTATTGGGTATCGTGACAGAGGTTAATTCGGAACAGCTCCAGAAAGTACCGTTTCCAATGCTCGTTACGGTATACTGTACACCTTCCTTCATGAAAGAAGACGGAATCACGATGTCGCCAGAATAGTAGTAGCCCTCTGGATACGTCACTTCCACGTCTTTGTGCGTGTCGTCGGTCGTTGCGATGACGTTGTAGTGCAAACCTTCATGCTCGATTTCGTACGCAAAAGCCATGCTGTTCAGCCATAGGGCGAACAAAAAGAATAAGGTTTTCTTCATAGTTTTTCATAAGACCCCTGGAGTTCCGACAAAGGTGCTATAGATTGGTTAATTAAACACAAGAAGCGTGGAACTGTATGTCCGCATCTTCAAGGTGAGGGTCGTCAGAATTACCCGAATAGCAAAGATGGTTTTTTGAGCAGTTCCACGCAACAACGCGTGAAGCCGCTATGTCCTCTTCTGCTATTCGAGTATGGCTGTGGCACGCGAGCCTCCTCAAAAATTTTGCAATGATTGAAAGTTTCTGACGTTTTCACCTTGCAAGAAAGAGCATAACGCTTCTGTTTGTCGATAAGGCACAGCGCCGAAACGCTGCACGGGAGCACATACGGGATGCGCTCCGTATGGCAAAGGTAGCTTAAATCTTTTAATCCGCCAAACTTTTCTGTGATTTTTTTATCTGGCGTTTCTCTTTCGTTTGGTTTGCCGCACTGGTGTTGGTCGGGACATTCGTGCCTTCTCGTGTGCATAAAAAGCCTCCTTTTTCTATGTTTATAGATAGAATGTGGTCGGTTTGGGGGCAAATCTTTTTGTTGAATGATATTTTTCTCTTAACTTTGCAAATTAAAAGGTTAACTAAGATATGTCGCTGAATAGAAAAACGCTAGTAATATGCTTGATGTCAGCTTTCCTGTCGGGTACGGGCGAGTTGATGGCGATGGCAGAATCGAATGCTGAAGCAAGTGCAGAGCTGTTCTTGAAAAAGAAAGACAGCAAGGAAAGTACGAAGGACTCCAAGAAGTCTAAGAAATCTAAGAAGTCAAAGGGAGAAGAGGCTCCGCCGCCTTCTGCTTACAAGCTGATGACGGGCAGAGACTCTGTGGCGATGTCGGGCGTGATGAATGTCGTGCAGAAAGGGGATACCGTTTATCTTGAACTGCCGGTTGACTTGCTGGGCAAGCCTTTCCTCGTGTCGAACAAGTTGCAGCAGGTTCCTGCCGAACTGAACGAGGCAAGCGCGAATAAGGGCATCAATTATGCCAATCAGATGGTGCGTTTTGAGTGGGACAAGGATGCCAAGCTGGTCAAGATGCGCCAGCAGCGTGTCACTCCCGAAGCTCCAGAGGGCTCTTATCTGGCTCGTTCTGTGGCTGACAACTACATCGATCCGCTGATTGCGTCGATGAAGGTGGAAGCGGTTTCTCCAGACTCCTCAACCGTCATCTTTAAGGTAAACGATTTCTTCAACGGAAAGAAGAATGTGCTGAATGATGTGTTTAACGACATCAACATCGGCACATCTCCTGTCAGCGAACTCTCTCGCATTGTCAGCGTGAAGGCATACGAGCAGAGTGTTGTGGCAAAGTCGGAGTTGACGACTACGGTCAGAGAGGGCTTGTCTAAGGTCAATGTGACAGTGGTGGTGAGCACGGCTATCTGCCTGCTGCCCGAGGAGCCGATGGCACGCCGCCGAGAGGATTGGCGCGTTGGCTATTTCTCTACGCCTGCAACTATCTACAATGACCACCAGCAGAAGGTGGAGCATACCAACTACGTGACACGTTGGCGCTTGGAGCCAAGCGATCCGGAGGCGTATATGCGTGGAGAGCTGACAGAGCCTGTCAAGCCCATCACGTTCTACATCGGCGGCGCTGTTCCTCAGCATCTTCGTCCTTATATCACAAAGGGAATCCTTGACTGGAACAAGGCTTTTGAGCATGCAGGATTCAAGAATGCTGTCAAGGTGGTGGTGCCGGATGACACAACAGACGTGGAAGGGGATGACATGAGGTATTCTGTGCTCACCTACGCAGCATCGGAGAAAGCGAATGCCATGGGGCCTTCCACGATAGACCCTCGTACAGGTGAGATTCTGGAGGCTGACATTATCTGGTGGCATAACGTGCAGTCTCTCATCAGCGAGTGGATTGTCGTGCAGACAGGAGCGGTGGATTCGCGCGCTCGTTCGCTCGAACTTCCTATAGAGCTCATTGGTGATGCTGTTCGCTTTGTGGCTTGCCATGAGGCGGGACATTCATTGGGCCTTCGTCACAACATGATAGCTTCGGCTGCCTATCCGACTGACTCTTTGCGCTCGGCTACATTTACATCGCGCATGGGCGGAACATCGGCGAGCATCATGGATTATGCGCGATTCAACTATGTGGCTCAGCCTGGCGATGAGGTGAAAGTGATGTCTCCTAATATTGGCCCGTACGACTTCATGGCTATAGAATGGGGCTATCGCTGGTATCCTGCTGGCACAAACGAAGACAAGGTGCTGACCGATTTGCTGGCAAAGTATCAGGGTAAGGAATACCGATACAGCGAGACGCAGCCACAGCGTTCAGCCGTTGACCCTCGTGCGCTGAGCGAAGACTTGGGCGATGACCCCGTTAAGTCTGCACGTTTGGGCATCGAGAACCTTAAGCGCGTCATGCCGAATCTGGTTGACTGGACGCGTAACAATAAAGCAGGGCAGAACTACGATGAGGCTGGCGGACTTTATTCGGCTGTCATCTTCCAGTGGACTCTTTACCTGTATCATGTGATGGCAAACGTGGGAGGCATCTATATGGATCGCCCAACAGTGGAGTGGGCTAATTTCCCGCGTCGAGATGCTTATACCTTCGTGGAGAAAGAGCGCCAGAGAGAGGCGGTGCAGTTCTTGATAGATGAAGTTCTCTGCTTCCCTGAATGGCTCTTTGGCTCTCCGCTTTCAACACAGATATACCCGCTCAGGAAAACTCCGCTGGGCACGACCGAGCAGGAGCCTGCCATGCTGTTGAAGAACCAGCAAAACTACATCCTTTGGGATTTGTTGGCAAATGACCGATTGGTCAGAATGTACGAAAACGAATGGGTGAACGGAGAGGATGCCTATACTGCGGTTGAGTTGCTGCAAACTCTGCATGAGGCAATCTTCCGCAAGACCATTGCGGGACAGAAGCTGAATGTGATGGAGCGCAGTTTGCAGAAGAGCTTTGTGGATGCACTCATCACTGCTGCTGCCGAAAGCGAAGGGGTGAAGATAAACAAGAGCCTTGCTGACGACAGGCAGGTCGGCACCAGTGCGCCACGCACCATTGACATGACTATGACGCAGATTACACGTACCAGCGACGCGCTTAGCGTCAAGCGTGCAGAAATGCTGAGAATCATGAAGCTGCTGAAGAGTCGCGCCAATAGCGGAGATTTAAGTACACAAATGCATTATGAGGATGTTGTGCTGCGCATACAGACAGCCCTCGGCTTGCAGAAATAAAACACGACAACCAAATAAGGAAAAGTATGACAAGAAAACTCCAAGCATTCATCTTCGCGTTCATCTGCTTTGTGTCGATGATGGCACAGGAACGCACCATCACTGGCACTGTCATGGATGGGGAATTTAAGGGAGAACCTCTGATGGGAGCCACTGTGACTACAGGTACAGGAAAGGCAATCAAGGGAGTTGTTACGGATTTGGAAGGAAAGTTCACTATCAAGGTGCCGGCTGATACGAAGAAACTGCTGGTCAGCTATATGGGTTACAAGACTTATTCGCTGACTCTGAAGCCCAGTGTCAACACCTATCAGGTTACCCTCTATTTCTCTGATAAGAGCCTTGATGAGTTCATCGTGACCGGCTATCAGCAGATTGACCGCCGAAAGTTGACCGCTGCGGTCACAACCGTTGATATATCAGAAGAAACGGTAGGAGCAGTAAAGAACATTGACCAAGCGTTGGCAGGTCAGGTCGCAGGTCTCTCTACTGTAGCAGCGAGCGGTGCGCCAGGTGCTCCGATGAAGATACGCATCCGTGGTACTTCTTCTATCAATGGCGTGCAGGAACCCCTTTGGGTGCTTGACGGTATACCTTTGGAAGGCAATGAGATTCCGGCAATGGAAAATCTGAACGATATTGACGATATCTACCAGACCAGCATCGCTGGCTTGAATCCGGCAGATATCGAGAACATCACCGTCTTGAAAGACGCTGCTGCGACTGCTATCTATGGAGCTCGGGCTGCCAATGGCGTCATTGTCATCACTACTAAGAAAGGTAAGGTAGGACGTCCTGTAGTCAATTTCTCAGCAAAGCTTACCTATAATCCTCGTGCAGACATCGACCGCTTGAACCTGCTGAATGCAGACGAGAAGGTCGACCTTGAGCTTGCTCTGCTCCAGACACCTTATGATTATCGACAGCATAAGGGTGGGGTGGCAAACATCCTGGACGAGTTGGGAGAGTTCAGCACTTATCAGACTGGAGGATGGGATGCGCTCTCTCCTCAGGCACAGCAGCGCATCAACCATTTGCGCTCCATCAATACTGATTGGAATGACATCCTTTTCCGTGATGTGCTGAACCAAGAGTATAATGTTAGCTTGAGCGGAGGTTCTGACAAGGCGCACTACTATGCTTCTGCAGGTTACTATACGGAGCAGGGTACGGTGAAGGGCGTGGAGAACAATCGCTACAACCTGACCCTGAAGACAGACTTCAAGCTCAACAAGATACTGACGGTGGGGGCATCTGTGTTTGCTAATCAGCGCAATCAGAAGAGCTATATGACCGACGGAGGAGGCTTTACGAATCCTGTGTATTACTCTCGTATGGCAAATCCTTATTTCGAGCCTTACGATGCCTTGGGCAACTACATCTACGATACCAATGTGCAGGGACGTGAGTCAGAGGCTCCTGATTTCAATATATTCGAAGAACGCAGCAATACAGCAAAGGAGCGAAAAGACCGCTCTTTCATGGCGATTTTCGATGCAGAGTTCAAGTTCAACAGCCATTTGAAATTGACCACTCAGTATGGCTTGCAGCACGATAACTACACGCTGACACGCTATGCAGGTCATGACAGCTATGCGATGCGCAAGACCAAGGAATATGCGACTTTCATTGTGGATGGAGTAAGAAAGTCCATCCTTCCCGATGGTGGCATGAACAAGCAGACCGAAGCGCACACCGACCAGTGGACGTGGAAGGCTATGCTGGAGTGGAACAACCGCTTTAATGAAATCCATGATGTGGAGTTGATGGGAGGAACGGAGGTTCGTCATGTGGAAACAGAGGTGCTCACCTCTACAGCCTATGGCTACGACCCTCGCACGCTCACCACTCAGCCTGTTCTTTTCCCTTCAGAAAGTATAGCGCAGCGCTATCCGCTTTATGAAGAAGGACATACGGAGAATGCTTTCGTTTCGTGGTTTGCAACAGGCTCTTACACACTTCTCCATCGTTACACATTAGGAGCCAGTGTTCGCTTTGACGGCAGTGACGTGTTTGGCGTTGCCAAGAAATATCGCTATCTGCCTCTTTACTCATTCAGTGGCTTGTGGCGTGGAAAGGAAGAGAAGTTCCTTCAGGATGTTGATTGGCTGGATGAGTTGTCGCTCCGTGCTTCTTATGGTTTGCAGGGTAACATCGACAAGAATACCTCTCCCTATCTCATCGGAACATTCGACAAGATAACAGTCTTGCCAGGTTACATTGAGAATGTCATCTCTGCCGAGACGGCTCCCAACCCGAACCTGAAGTGGGAGAAGACGAAGAACGTGAACGTGGGACTTAATCTGGCTTTCCTGAAAAATCGTGTGCGTTTGAATGTTGACTATTACTATCGTCGAAGCACAGACCTGATCAGCTCTCGCCAGCTGCCTTTAGAGACAGGTTTTGCCAGCACTACAGTCAACTGGGCTTCGATGGAGAATCGTGGATGGGAAATCGCGCTCAACACACGTAACATCGTAACAGACAACTTCTCTTGGACAACAAGCCTGAACATGGGTTTCAATACCAATAAGATTCTGAACGAGACGGTTGCGGAGAATTCTACTTATCCGAGCCGCGAAGGCTATCCGGTGGGTGCCCTCTTTGCCTATAAGACAGCAGGGCTTGATGCCGATGGCTATCCGTTGTTTGTAGCGAAAGACGGTACCAAGCAGACGGCTGCAGAGTTCTTCCGTTTGAATCGCTTTGGTGCCAGCACACTATCAGCAGAGGAGCAGCGCAATCTGTACACTTATATGGGCACGACAGAACCTGAGTGCTCAGGTGGTTTTATCAACACCTTTGAGTGGGGTGATTGGCAGCTCAACGCCAACTTTGTCTTTAACCTTGGCATGAAGGTTCGTGTGCAGCCTTCTTATTCGCCCACTTACTTTGACAGAGGTCTGAACACCAACCATGACATCCTCAACCGTTGGACGTCTGCCAATCCGAATACAAACATGCCTGCTCTGATGGTCAACACACCTGCCCGTGCCAGCGAATTCACTCATTTCTCAGAGTATAACACATATAGCATGCTCGACCTCTGGGTGCGTTCCCTCAACTATTGCCGCTTGCAGAGCTTGCGTTTGGGCTACAAGATTCCTAAGCGCTTCTTGGCGCCAATCGGCATTACCTCTGCTTCTCTCTCGCTCGAGGGGCGCAACTTGTTCGTCGTGGCAAGCAACTACGACAACTATCTTGACCCTGAAACAATGGGCAATCCGTATGCACAACCTATTACACGCAGTTTCATATTCGGACTCAATGTCAACTTCTAATCTAAAGAAAGGTTGACGGTCCATCAAGCTAAAAGAAAATAAAGCGATGAAAATAAAGACACTTATCATTCCTATCCTTGCAGCCTTGGTGTTGGTCGCATGCGATGATTTCCTTGATATAACGCCAACGGGTAAGGTGATTGCCAAGACAGGGGACGAGTACCGCGCCTTGCTGACATACGAATACAAGTACTTCCCTAAAGACAGGTATATGACGACAGTGAGAACTGACGAGGTAATCATGGACAAGTCTAAGTCTTCAAGCACAGACTTGGATGCGTATCTGGATTTGTGGCGCTGGAAGGACGACAACCCTTCTCCCACCACCACCTATTTCTCTTGGCGCACTTATTATCACTCTATCTATATTGCCAACTACATCATAGAGCATCAGGAGGAGATAACAGATGCCACTGCCGACGAAATCAGTCAGTTGGTAGGTGAGGCATACATGATGCGTGCCTATTGCCATTTCCTGCTCGTCAACCTCTATGCTGAACCCTTCACTCACTGCAATCCGGCGGTGACTCGCGGAGTGCCCATGCAGTTGCAGGCAGATGTGAATGCCATGCCAGGCAGCAGCAGCGTGGAGGCAATCTATCAGCAGGTTCTTGCAGACCTCGCGCAGGCAGAGCAGTACCTGAAGGTGGATAAATGGGAAGAAGGAAAGAACTATCGTTTCAATAAGTCTTCCGTTCAGGCGTTACGTGCGCGTACCTATTTATATATGGGGCGCTGGCAAGATGCGCTTGATGCCGCCGATGCAGTTATTGCTGCACATGGGGAGTTGGAGGACCTCAACAGCAGCGCTGTCTTGCCTAACAGCTTCAAGTCGGTGGAGAACATCGTGGCGCTCGAACGTTTCAGCAGCAATCTCTTCACGGTCATCAATATGCCTTCCCCTGATTTCATCAGCATGTATCGTTCAGGCGACCAGCGCAGAACCAAGTTCTTCAAGCGCGTTACATCGTCTTCCTATGCTCTGCAGAAGGGTGGCAACGACGAGTATGCCAGCACCTTCCGCACTTCTGAGGCCTATTTGACTGCCGCTGAAGCTGCTGCACGCTTAGGACATTTGGAAGATGCCGTGGATTATCTGATTCCGTTGATGGAGAAGCGTCTGAATGCCTCTGCTTATCAGGCAACGATGGAGCTTGTTGAGGCAATGGACCAAGATGCGCTGATTCAGGAGATTCTTGATGAGCGTGCTCGCGAACTGGCATTCGAAGGTCATCGTTGGAACGACCTGCGACGTACAACGCAGCCCGAACTGACCCGTACCTATGACGGCGAAGTTTATACGCTCGTCGCCGACCGCTACACCATGCGTTTCCCAACAGGAGCTGTTGAGGCGAACCCAGAGATTGAGCGTTGGGAACCTCAGGTTTCGGAATAATAGAAACAAGAAAGAAAAAGCTATAAAGCTGTATCAATAAACATTATTAACCTCAAAAAAAAAAGTAATTATGAAGAAACTATTACTTACATTGACAGCATTCGTTGCTGTTTTGGGTGCTTCTGCTCAGAGCCTCTTCGAAGGTGGTTGGGCTGCATCTTATGAGCCCGTATCTAAGGCAGAGGAGCTGAAAGGTGTTTACACCGCAGTTGCTGAAGATGGCTCTGTTTATGTGTCAGGAACTTACGACAAGGCTTTCACTTTTGCAGGTAAGGAAGTTGCAGACCCAGAAGGCTTGACTTCTGCCAGCATCGTTAAGTACAACGAGAAGGGCGAAGAGCAGTGGATTGTAACCATGGAAGGTAACGCAATCGTTTCTGCAATTGATGTAGATGCTGATGGCACATTGTATGCAGCAGGCTACTTCATGGATGCTGTTAAGTACGAAGGTGCGGAAGGCATATCAGCAGAACTTGCAGGAAGCGCTGATGCTTATGCTGCTTTCGTAGCAAAGATTAGCAAAGATGGCAAGTTTGAAACTGTTAAGGTCATTGCTTCTGCAGCAAATGAAGAGATTGTTAATACATTCATGTATTCCCCACTGGCAGGTGATGTATATGTAAAGCCATGCAAGATTCAGATTGATGGCGATAAGGTATATGTTGCTGCTAATTACGCTGGTGATGTTGCAGAACTTTCATGGAAAGGTGCTTACATTAATGTATTCGATTTTATGTATATGGATAACAGAAATGTGGGTGTCTTCTCTCTGAACAAGAGTGATTTGACTGGAGCTGCTAATGTCGCAACCGTACAGAATACAGAGGTTGTGTCTTATGTCGATTACTATGCAAAAGCGTTTGATTTCGTAGTAGATAATGGTACAGTTTATGTAGGCTTTATTGGTGTTGGTAATCTGACTTTGGCAACATCTGCAGAAAAGAAGGATTTTACTTTTGCAAAGACTGACGAGGGTGCTTTGGAGCATGCTTTTGTATTAGCAGCTATTGGTGAAACTGTAGCAACTAAGGTTTACAATGTTGCTCTGAGTGAGAAACTGTATACACCTTACAACCTCTTTATGGGTGCAGATGATGAAAACCTCATCATTGGCGGTACATTCTCAGGCGAACTGCCATTCGACACACAGAAGACTTCTGGCGAGTTGGCATCAGACGTGTTCATGGCTTCTGTGAAGAAGGCTGACGGTGCAGTAAACTGGACTTATGTAAGCGGTCAAGAGTCTGTTGCAACTTACGTAGTTGCTGCAACTAATGCAGTTGTCGCAACAGACAGCGTTGTTACATTCTTGAGCCGTGCTACAGGTGAAATTCTGAAGACAGATGCAGTGGCAACTCTCGCTGCTGACGGATGTGCTGCTGCAAGAGCCGTTGTTTGTGCATCAGAGACTAAGGTCATGGTTAGCGGTGAACTCATTGCAGAGGAGACTCCAGCGGAGGCTGTTCCTTATAAGTGGACTTACGACTTCGAGTCAGCTGACGAAAACGTTAAGATTATTGGTGCAGGCTCATTCGTTGACGATGCTGATGCTAAGTTTGGCAAGGTATTCTCTAACGTAGGCGGTGCGATTCGTACAAACTACCTCACACTCCCTGACACAGTGCTTGCACAGAGCGCAGTTTCTAAGGAACTCTCTATCGGTTTCTGGGTAAATGCAAATGGTCAGGCTCCAAGTGCATACACTTATGCTCCATTCTTCACTGCATACGCAAGCAACACTAATGGTGCAGACAATGGATCCCCAATGCTTGCTCTTCAGAGCCGTGGTCTTGCACAGGTGAACTGCGCTGGCTGGACTGACTTTGCTGGTACAGAGCATGTAAATGGCAAGAGCAACGTTTACAACCAGAACGCTTGGGAAGCAGGCGACGCAGCATTCAATTTCGTAGAGAACTGGCTTGAAGACAACGAGTGGCACTACTACACTGCTGTATATACAGAGGCTGGTCTTACTATCTATCTTGATGGTGAAGTGAAGAACCAGTGGACTTGTGATGGTACAGAAGGCAAGTCTCTTGCTGGCTTGTTCAGCAATGGTGGCGACCTCAAGCACATCTGCCTTGGCGGTAACCAGGCTTGGGGCTGGGTTGACGGTGACTCTCCATTCAAGTTTGACGATGTAATGATTACTAACTATGTTCTCACTCCAGAGGAAATCGCTGCTATCATCAGCGAAAAGACAGCAGAGCCAGAAGCTGAGCCAATGCATGTTATTGATTTCTCAACTCAGACGGCTTATCCTTACTACAGAATGGAAGGTCCTGAGGGTACTTCATTTGACGTTATCAATGGCGCGCTTGTTATCGAGAACAATGCAGAGCGTGCAAATCCATGGGATCTTCAGCCATTTATCTGTGACTGGTTTAACCTCAAGTTGGATTATGACTATGTTGTTCGTATCACAATGAAGGCTTCTGCTGACGGTGGTGCTCAGCTCAACATGGGAACTTGGAGCGCAGCTATGTACCAGCAGCTCAGCTTCACAGCAAGCGAAGAATATCAGACATACGAAGTTACATTCCCTAAGTCAACAGTAGAAAGTAACGGTAATGATGTACACATCCTCTTCCAGGGCGGTAAATTCGTTGGTAAGGTTGAAATCGCTAAGGTTGAAGTCTTTGAGATTGCTCCAGAAATCCCAGATGCTATCGAAGAGGTAGAGGTTGCTGCTCCTGCTGCTCGCAAGTACATGGAGAACGGCAAGCTCGTTATCATCAAGGACGGCAAGAAGTTTGGCGTGAATGGTGTAGCTGTTAAGTAAGAAAAGACGAGGCAGTGCAGTCTTGGGCAATCAAGATTGCATGGCTGAAAGATAAATGTTCAGAAGGGGCTGTATCCGTTGGATGCAGCCCCTTCTTTGTTTTTCCCCTTTTGCTATTGGGAGGAGTGTGAATGGCGGGAATACGATTGCTTTGTGTGGAATTCGCATCGGACAAGCATTGTTTTGTAAGGGTTGTTTAGGGGAGTTGTCTAACCCCTCTTTTTGTGCCTCAAAACTGGTGAGACTCTCACCGCTGTGTCGGTGAGAGTCTGACCTCTGTATCGGTGAGAGTCTCACCGATTTTGAGGTGTAAAGTGCAGTGTCGGGGCGCCCTGTTCATTCTTGTTGGATGGCGTGGGCATTTCGACTTCAAATGTTTCAGGAAAAATGATGTAATGCTTGTTTTTTTTCTTGTATAATTGTACCTTTGCAAGGTATTCATCTATCAAAGTCTTATTGTCATGAAAAAAACATTTCTATTTGCTGTAGCTCTGTTGGCAGGCATGTGTATGAGCCATGCGCAGGAAGTGAAGGATTTTTCCTATCGTTGGACGGCAGACCAGGGGGACGGAACATATATCAACCCCATTGTGAATGCTGATTTCCCCGATTGTGACGTTATTCGGGTAGGCGACACCTATTACTTCGCTTCTACCACCATGTATCATTTCCCGGGTGCGACGATTCTGAAATCAAAAGACCTAGTGAACTGGGAGTTTTGTGCCAATCCTTTGGAAATAGTCCTTGACAATGATGCTTATGGCTTGCTCAATGGCGAACACCACTATTCGCAAGGTATGTGGGCTTCGACCCTCCAGTATCACGATGGAAAGTTCTACTACTATTTCCCTTGTTCAACGTGGTCGAAGGATTCGCAGAGCATCCTTCTCACAGCAGAAGACCCAGAGGGTATGTGGGAAGTGATTCGATTGCCCGAGGCTTATCATGACCCAGGGTGGCTCTTCGACGATGGAGAGAACGGTGACGGCTGCCTCTATGTGGCTTGCGGCATCGGTGACATCTGGGTGAACAAGCTGGACCCGAAGACTTTTGAGAAGATTGACAGCAAGAAAGTCATCTCGGTAGGCAACGGATGCGAGGGAGCGCACATGTACCATATAGGCGACTATTACTATATCTATGCGACTTATGGCGGTACGGAGGGTTCGCAGACCATTTTCCGTTCGAAGAGCCCGATGGGCACCTATGAGGAGCATAAGGGGCGCGTGTTCGAGAAGCAGCATATCCATCAGGGGGCATTGGTCGAGACGCAGACAGGAGAGTGGTGGACGGTGCTTTTCCGTGATAATGGCGCCATCGGCCGCATCCCTTATCTGGAACCTGTTGTGTGGAAGGATGGCTGGCCCATCATCGGCAATAACGGTATCGATGTGAGCAAAGACGGCAAGCCTTATCCGAAGCCAAACGTGGGTGCGGAACATCCGAAGAAGTATATCGAGACGAACGACCCCTTTGTTGCTCCGCAGCTTGGCAAGCAGTGGGCATGGAACCACAATCCCGACAACTCGGCATGGAGCTTGCAGACAAGGCCGGGGTGGTTGCGCTTGGGCACAGCGTCGGTCACCGACGATTTGGTTTCAGCACGCAACTCGCTCACGCAGCGTATTCTCGGATTTAATCCGACAGGCACTCCTTCCAACGAGTTCAAGTGGTGCTATGGAACCATCAAGATGGACCTGAGTGCGATGCAGGAAGGCGATGTGGCGGGTCTCTCTGTGTTTCAGCAGCCTTATTCGTTCATTGCGGTGAAGATGCAGAACGGAAAGAAAGTGCTGTACAGCGAGCGGTGCACGTTTAACAGTCAGGCGCACAAGAAGGTCGAGTCAAAGACAGGCAGCGAGGTCAGCAGCGACATCATCTATCTTCGTGCCATGCTGAACTTTGGCACCAATGCTTGCCGCTACCAATACAGCTATGACAATGTGACGTGGAAGAGCTTTGGAGTGCAGATGACGATGGGCTACACGCTCGACTTCTTTGTGGGGCAGCGCTTCTATCTGTTCAATTACGCAACCAAGGCGACAGGTGGCTATGTGGATATAGACTGGTTCTCGACAGAAAAGACGTTTACGGAAGAGGATTTCTATGCACCAGAGACTTTGCAGGCTTTGGCTGAGGAGCCTGAGGGAGAAGTGAAGAAGCCACAAGAGCTGTTCCCTCGCAGCGCTTTCGCCCCAAGCCTGTATCTTACCGGAACCTATAAGAATACAGGCCTGATGGGCACATTCCGCTCTGGGGTGAATGGCATAGGCGGATGGTATGAACCGCAAGGGGTGAACCTGTCGGCATATAACTATTTAGTGCTCGAACTGTTGAAGTCGCCTGCCTGCAAGCCTGTGCTGCGTGTCTATGATAAGCATACGCTCTTCATGGCTGAGCCGTATGAGATTCCTGTCACATCGAAGAAGACGGTGGTGGACCTGAAGAATATGGTGACGGAAAGCGGCAAACGTATAGACCCTGCCCATGTGTACATTGTAGGACTTGGCTCCAATGGCTCGAGCGATATCTATATCAAGGATTTGTATGTGTCGATGGACGGGGAGACAAAGGCTACCGAGGAGGCGCTTGCAGTAGAAGGCATAGAGGCAACTTCTCAGCTCTCCGAGATATACAGCGTTTCGGGAGTGCGCCAGCCAGAGCTGCAGAAGGGTGTGAACATCATTCGTAGCAAGGAGGGCGCAACCGTGAAGGTGCTATCGAAATAAGCATGGGCTTGCAGGCAGGTTGTGAGAACATGGCAAAAAAAGAAGCAGGTGGAGCGTTGGGCGTTCCACCTGCTTTGTGTTGTAAGGCTGCTATTCTCCCCAGACGGGAATGTCGAGCGGGGTGTCAAGGAAGCGTTGAAGTGCTTCGGCAAAAGGAGCGGAGCATTCAGTGACTCTGCCTTTTCCCGCAACGCAGGGGTTGATGTGCCGCTTCTTCGCAACGATAATCTTTGCTTCCGGATGTTGGCAGCCTCGGCAGATGCGGTGAAGCTGGCGGAATCTGTTCCAGTCGGCGGCAGCTACAGCATCGCTGCCAAGCAGGGCAATGACTCTCTCTTCTGTCTGATAAAGGTCGGAAGTGTCGAGAATGCCTCGTTTGATATGCTTTTTCAGCAGTTCGGCAAGCGTCTGCATGGCAAATCTGTCCTCATCGGCAATGTAGATGGCGGAGGTGCGCAAGGCTGCAAGGCTGAACTGCTCAGCAGCTTCTGGATTGTTGAACATCAGTTCCTCCTCTCCCTCGTCATTGGCACTGACGGTAAGGTCTTCAAACCAGCGTTGCACGTCCTCGTATGGGGCTACGCAGTAGTTCACCATATTGGTCAGCGTGTACTCCAGCCTGTCAGCCGACAGCTTGGGCGAATCATTGTCAGCAATAGGGTATCGGTGATAGTCTGCCACGTCGTCGAGCGTCAGCCCCAGTTCCTTCAGCTTCTCCATGATTTCTGCCGACGAGGCGATGATTTCTGTCGTGCCGTGTTCGGTGGACTCTTGCTTCAAGTGGTCGTTGTTGAGAAAGTCGATGACATGGGCGAAGGTTGGGGTGGCGATGTCGTGAAGCAAGGCTGCTATGGTCTGCTTGACATCATGCGTGAATCGCCACACAATCAATGCGCAACCTACGCTGTGGCTGTATCTTGAGTAGTTTCTCAGCCCATCGAAGAGCGGGAAAGACGTGTATTCGCACCCGCAGTTCATGCCGACGCCTTTCAGCCGTTGCATGGCTGGAGTGCCGGCAAGGTCGTTGATAAAGCTGGGAGTGGACGGATAGTACAGCTTCCACATGAACTCGGTGTTCTGTTCGTGCTGTGCCATCATGCGATACCTAACAGTTCAATGTCGAATATAAGTGTAGAGCCGCCGGGGATGCCGGGCTGAGAGAACTTGCCGTAGCCTAATTCGGCAGGGATGTAGATTTCCCATCTGTCGCCGATGCGCATCTGTTGAAGGGCAATGATCCAGCCCTCAATCAGGTCGCTGAGCCGGCAGGCCAGAGGAACGCCGCCTCGGCTGCTGTCAAACTGCTTGCCGTTGATGGTCTTGCCTGTGTAGTGCGCTGTGATGATGCTGCGCGTTGCAGGGTGAGCTCCGTTGGAGTCTCCTTCGCTAATCACCTTGTAGCAGATGCCTTTTGCAAGAGCCTTCACGCCCTCTTCCTGCGCTTTTGCCGTGAGCCATTCTTTGTTGGCCTGTATGTAATCGCGTTTAGCCATGATTCTTCTGTCTTGTTGGGGTATGGAGATGGTTGCTGAAAAAGAGCAATGTGCGTAAGTGGTGCCACTGTTGCATATTGCTCTTTTGTTTCCTGTCTCTTTCGATTTGCCTGAAGAAACGTTAATATTCTTCTTCGTCCCAGAGGAAATCTTCCTTAGATGGATAGTCTGGCCAAATCTCTTCGATGGATTCGTAGATGTCTCCTTCGTCTTCTATTTCTTCCAGGTTTTCAATGACTTCGAGGGGCGCACCTGAGCGCGTGGCGTAGTCGATGAGCTCTTCTTTGGTTGCAGGCCATGGTGCATCTTCAAGTTTTGATGCTAATTCAAGTGTCCAGTACATATTGTTTATGATATTAAATTTT
Source organism: Bacteroidales bacterium (assembly GCA_030528885.1). GTDB lineage: Bacteria > Bacteroidota > Bacteroidia > Bacteroidales > Bacteroidaceae > Minthosoma. Next base: position 47,386 of record JAUMXY010000015.1, read on the forward strand.
CAAGATGCAAAGATAAGGTAATTCAGATATAAAACAAAATAAAAGAGGTTTTTTTATGGCATATCTTCATTTGGAGACTTGGCTGCTGGTGATGTGCTAAGTGTGTGCGGCACTTCTGAATGGGCTTGGCTAATTGTCTTGGGGTGGTGCCCAGAGGGTTTCGGGCTGATTTTCATCCATGTTGAGTTTCCGTGCCAGAACAAAGAAGTAGTCGCTGAGCCTGTTGATGTAGGCCAGGGCGGCAGGGGCAATCGCTGTGTGCTCCTCGGGCAGATTGAGCATGCACCGTTCAGCGCGTCGGCAGATGGTGCGGCAGACGTGGCTGATGGCGGCAGCGCGGCAACCTCCAGGCAATACAAAGCTCTTGAGCGGCGGCAGCAGGGATGAGATGCTGTCTATCTGCTGCTCCATCTCTTGCAGGTCGCTGCTGTTGATGCTGCATGCAGGATGGGGGCAGCGAGGGGAGGGCTCTGTTGCCAAATAGCCTCCGATGATGAAGAGTTTGTTCTGTATGGTGGTCAGGAACGCCCGGTCTATGCTGTCTTTGCAGTAGGTGATGAGCAGCCCGGTGGTGGAGTTGAGCTCGTCGATGGTGCCATACGATTCGAGGCGTGTGCAAGTCTTGCTGACACGTTGTCCGCTGGCAAGCGAGGTCATGCCGTTGTCTCCTGTTTTGGTATATATTTTCATAAGAGGTAGTTTTGCTTGATGCGCTTGTTGTCGAAAGTGACCAGGCCGCGGCGTCTCATGTCGAATGTGACGATGGCTCGTGGGTCGTTGACGATATGCTGCCAAAGGGCTGCATTGTCGTTGTGTATGTGCTCCACGATGAGGACGGTCTGGGCGTTTGCGTGCTGCACTGCTTCTTCATAAGAAACTGCTGCTGCTTGCGCTTTTTGGTCTATGATGACAACGGGCTGGTTGCGGTAGTGGTTGCAGATGCGGTAGAGCTGTTGCTGTTGAGCATTCATGTGCTGTTCCTGATAGGCATAGTATTGATGCCGCTCAAAGAGCACGTCTCGCACGAGCTCGTATGCCCATGGGGAATGAATGCCATAGCCGTGTCGGTGGATAGCTCTCGGCAACGCTGTGAGTACAAGGTGTGTGGCGCGTTGCAGGTTCATCATGATGGGATGTTGTTTTCGCTGTCGCTGTCGCCAGCTTCCGTTTCTGCAGGTTGGTTAGGGACGGTAAAGACGAAGCGGGCTCCTTGCGTATAGCCTGTGTCAAGATAAATTTCTCCTCCGAGTGCCTGAGCGATAAGGTTGCAGACATAGAGTCCGAGACCAAGGCCGGGGCTATAGTGGTCGAGCTTCTCAAAGTGCTCGAAAATCTTTTTTGCCTTATCAGCTGGAACGCCTACGCCCGTATCGGTAACGATGAACTGTACGCTGTTGTTGGCAATGTAGTGTGCGACGCTAAGCGTGATGCTGCCGCTCGTTGTGTTCTTGCAGGCGTTGGAGAGCAGGTTGAAGAGTACTTGCGACACACGCTTTCTGTCGGTGTGCAGGCAAAGCCCTTCTTGCAGTGGCTGATAGGAGTAGCATACCCCGTCGGGAATCAGTTCCCTGATTGCCTCTTCCTGACTTTGGCAGAGCTGGTCAACGTCGGCGTGCTCGAATTGGAAGTTGAATGTGCCGACTTCCATATTGCTCACGTCGATGATGTCGTCAAGCGTGGAAAGCAGTTGGTTGTTGCTCTCCAGGATATATCCGTTGTAGAGATTCCTTTCCTCTTCCGTAAGGTCGTTTGACATGAGTTGCGCAAACCCCATGATGGCATTGAGCGGTGTGCGTATCTCGTGCCTCATGTTCTGGATAAACACGTTCTTGATGCGGTCGGCGATGTTTGCCTGTTCCAGCGCCTTCTGCAATTCATCCGCTCTCCTCTTCTCCTCCACGGTGTTGTTGTGGCGCCATCCCAGGTAGAACACAGCGCAGAGCGATACGCCCAGCAGGGCGAACGTGATGGTGAGCGAGTCTTTCTGTATCTTGTCCGACTTCTCCAGCTTCTCTTGGTACAAGTTGTATTCGTTGTTGATGACCGGGAAGTTGCGGGATATCTCCAGCGCCAAGCTGCGTGAAGGGTAGATGTTGGCATCTTCCATCGTGCAGATGAGGTACTTGTAAGCGTGGCTGATGTCCCCCTGCTCGTGCAGCAGCTGCACCAGATAGGGGAGCGCCTGGTAGTCCGTCGTACCGTTCTTGATGTCTTCTGTGGCCGTCACAGCCAGATAATAGATGTTGTTGGTGCTGTCTTGCAGCATCTCGTAGATAGAGGCGAGCGTCGTGTGCAGATACAGGTAGTTGTTGCCATCCGCCTTGTTCAGGTATCGTGTGGCTACATAGAGCGCTTTGCTGAGATGCTTCTTGCTCATCTCCCGAGTGGCCAGCGTGATGTTCTTGCTGAATCCCTCGGGATGCAGCAGGAAGATGCTGTCGATGCAAGCCTGTATCTTGCTGTCTGCGCTGTCCTCAGTATGAAGATTCTGAGTGTACTCCTCAATCTTCTGGTAGTTGCCCAGGCAGGTTCGGTAGTAATGCAGCCTTTCCTCTTTCGTAAGCGGAGAAGGGTCCATCTCGTTGGTGATGGCATTCGCCTTATGGTACAGACCCATGGTGCCGAATATCTGCGACTTGTTGAGCATGACCCACGCCTGCAGGTTAACGTCCTTGGTGTAGGCATCCGTTGCCTCAATCCGCTCCAGCGTCTTCAGCGACTTGTTGCCGTCGATGTCGCACAGCGCCCAATAAAGTTCCTTGCATTTCTCTATATATACGTCTTGCGAACAAGTGTTGACGACTTTCTCGAGGCTGTCGGCATGCAGTCTTCGCTGAGCCTGATAAGTGCTTTTGTGCGCGATGGCACTGTCGAGCGCAGTCAATGCAGCCTCAATTTCCTTGGTGCTATATGTCTTTTGGGCAAGTGCCATCAGAGGCGCTGCCGACAAGGCGAGAAGTAGGATGACGATGCGTATGCGCTGCATGCTAAGGCTATAAAATAAACTCTTGTTTTCCCGGGTTATTAAACTTTCTTTCGCAAATGTAGTTTTTTGTTTGTTAAAAACACAATAAATTCGTGAGTTTTTATTGAAGAAACGCTAAAATAGTGTCCAAGAGGGTGTTTTTTTTGCATTTTGTTTTAACTTTGCAAAAAAAACAAGAAATGGAAGATGTTTGTCGTATCAACCTTCCTGTGGCTGATTCAACCAACCTTTTTGTCCGCGAAATGCTGGAGGAACAGCGTTCCGGGCAGGTCGTTTCGCCAGGGGTTCAGTCTGGCTTCACCTTGGTTGTGGCAGACCACCAGACAGCCGGCCGAGGTCAGCAAGGCAACTCTTGGGAGTCCGAGCGCGGCAAGAATCTTACCTTCTCCTTGTTGTGCCATCCCGTTTTCGTCAAGCCTTCCAGCCAGTTCCTGCTGTCACAGTGCATGGCATTAGCTGTCCGAGAGGCACTGGCTCCCCACGTGGCAGCAGTGCAGGTGAAGTGGCCCAACGACATTTATATAGGCGACAAGAAAATCAGCGGCACGCTCATCGAGTGCGACCTGCAAGGCGGAAAAATCTCCAGCTGCATTATTGGTGTAGGCGTCAACGTGAATCAGGAAGTGTTTCTGAGCGATGCCCCCAATCCTGTGTCACTGCAGCAGCTGACAGGGCGGCAGACCGACCGCGAGGCTCTGCTGCAGGACATCATCCGCCACTTCCAGCACTACTACGCAAGGCTGCGCGAAGGACGAGAGGAAGAGATACGGCAGGCATACATGCAATGCCTGTACCGGCGCACAGGGCTGCACCGCTACGCCGATGTGCGCGGCGAGTTCATGGCCGAGATTGCCGATGTCGAGCCGACAGGGCATCTTCATTTGCGCTTTGCCGATGGCAGGGTGGTGAGATACGAGTTCAAGGAAGTGCGTTTTATGCTTGAAAACTAAATACAGAGATGCAGAACCCCAAGAATATACATATAGCAGACTATCAATACGACTTGCCCGACGAGCGCATCGCCAAGTTCCCTCTGGCCGAGCGCGACGCAAGCAAGCTGCTCATCTATCGCCATGGCGAGGTCACCGAAGACGTGTTCACCTCTCTGCCCCAATACCTCCCGTCAGGCGCCTTGATGGTCTTCAACAACACAAGAGTCATACAGGCCCGCCTGCATTTCCGTAAGGCTGCAGCCGACGGGGCGACAGGCGCCCTCATCGAGGTGTTCTGCCTCGAGCCCTCCCTCCCGCGCGACTACCAGCTGAACTTCTCCCAGAAAGGCCATGTCCAGTGGCATTGCCTCATCGGAAACCTGAAGAAGTGGAAAGGCGGCAAGCTGTATCGGTCGATTCAGATGCCAGACGGAGCGACCATCACGTTGTCGTGCGAGCGCAAAGAAGCGAACGGCACCTCCCACGCCGTTGACTTTGTGTGGGACGGAGAATATACCTGGGCAGAACTGCTCGACGCCATCGGCGAGCTGCCCATTCCCCCCTATCTCAATCGCTCCACCCAAGAGAGCGACAAAAGAACCTACCAGACCGTCTATTCCAAGATAAAAGGCTCGGTGGCAGCCCCCACCGCCGGACTGCACTTCACCGACAAGGTCCTTGCCGCGCTGGATGCAGCAGGCGTGGTGCGCGAAGAGCTGACGCTCCACGTCGGAGCCGGCACGTTCAAGCCCGTAAAGAGCCATGAGATAGGCGACCACGATATGCACACGGAGCACATCGCCGTGCGCAGGCAGACCATCCGGCAGCTCATAGCGCATGGCGGACAAGCCATCGCCGTAGGCACCACCAGCGTGCGCACCCTCGAAAGCCTCTACTACATGGGCGTGCTCGCCTCACAAGGGCAGGAAGAGCTTCATGTGCCCCAGTGGCTCCCCTACGAGTGCGCAGCCACCCTGACAGCCGTAGAGTCGCTGCAAGCGCTGCTCAGCTATATGGACACCCATCAGCTGGACGTGCTCCAGTCCTCCACCCAAATCATCATAGCCCCGGGCTACCGCTACCATATCGTGACACAGATGGTCACCAACTTCCACCAGCCCCAGTCCACCTTGCTGCTGCTGGTCTCCGCCTTCCTGAAAGGCGATTGGAAGAAAGTCTATGATTACGCCTTGGCCCACGACTTCCGATTCCTGAGCTACGGCGACTCCTCCCTGTTAATACCCTGACCAGCATGATGAAAGACAATAGCGAAGAAATGTTCCCAATCGTTGATGAGCACGGCAGCATCACTGGCGCGGCAACTCGTGGCGAGTGCCATGGCGGCAGCAAGCTCCTGCATCCCGTCGTCCACCTCCATGTCTTCAACAGCCGCGGTGACCTCTACTTGCAGCATCGGCCCGCATGGAAAGACATCCAGCCCGGCAAATGGGACACAGCAGTCGGCGGCCATGTAGGGCTGGGCGAGTGTGCAGGCGATGCCCTGCGGCGCGAAGCCCTCGAGGAGCTCGGCATCACCGAGTTCGTCCCCGAGCAGCTGGAACAGTACGTCTTTGAGAGCGAGCGCGAACGAGAGCTGGTGTTTGTCTTCAAGACCCTATATGACGGTCCGATCACACCCTCCGACGAATTGGACGGCGGCCGCTTCTGGACCGCTCAAGAGATACACGAAGCGTTAGGAACAGGCGTGCTCACCCCCAATTTTGAACAAGAACTGAAACGCGTAAATTTACTTAAAACAGAGAAAGGAAATAATATATGAGAAGGTTATTTGCAATCATGTTAGCCCTGGCAGTCCATGCGGCATTCCTCGTTCTGCCAGCCCATGCCCAGCGCGACATTTGGTTAGACATCAACGGAGTCCGCGACCTCACCGCCGATTCCATCAGCATCCTGAAGCAGGTGCGCCCCGTCCCCGGCAGCAGCCGCCAAGGCGACAACCCCGTCCTCTTCCTGGTGGGCAACAGCACCATGCGCACCGGCACACTCGGCAATGGCAACAATGGCCAGTGGGGGTGGGGATACTATGCCCATGAATACTACGACGAAAGCAAAATCACCGTCGAGAACCATGCCCTGGGAGGCACCTCCCCGCGCACCTTCTACAACTCCTTCTGGCAGCCGGTCCTGGAGGCAGTGCAGCAGGGCGACTACGTCTTCCTGGAGTTAGGCCACAACGACAACGGACCGATAGACTCCATCCGGGCACGCTCCAGCTACAGGCCCGACGGAAAGCTGACCGTCAGGGAAGACTCCACCACCATCTATAACAAAGTCACCCGACAGCGCGAGACCGTTTACACCTTCGGAGGCTATATCCGTCGCTTCATCAGCGAGATACGCGCCAAAGGCGCCACCCCCGTCCTCTTCACCCTCACCCCTCGCAACGACTACGAGAAGGACGACCCCAAGAAGATTCAGCGCAAGCTCGCCGACTTCACCCCGGCCATCTTTGCCATAGGCGAAGAGACAGGCACCCCCGTCATCGACCTCAACGACCTCTCAGCCACCAAGCTCGAGAAGTATGGCCCTTGGAAGACCGACTACCATTTCTACCTCGACAAGATACACACCTCCGCCTACGGAGCCATGATGAATGCACAGAGTGCAGCCGAGGGCATCCTTGCCAGCAGCGACGAGCAGATAGCATTCCTCAAGTCATGCCTCAGCGACAAGGTGCACCCCAAGCGCTGCGACCAGAAGCGCAAGCCGGGCATGCCCGTCGTCTTTCTCTGCGGCGACTCCACAGGCAAGAACGAAGACAAGCGCCCCGACGGCATGTGGGGATGGGGCAGTCAGGGATATACCGTCTTCGACTCCACCAAGTGCGTCTTCCAGAACCAGGCTCGTGCAGGGCGCTCAGCCCGCACCTTCGTCGAAGAAGGACTGTGGGACATCGTTTACAACTCGTTGGAGCCGGGTGACTTTGTCCTCATCCAGTTTGGCCACAACGACATCGGCGGCATCAAGGATGGCAAAGAGCGAGGCGCCATCGCCACAGCCCGAGACACCAGCCACGTCTATCGCCTCGAAAGCTCAGGGCAGTTCCAAGTCGTCTATTCCTATGGCTGGTATCTGAAGAAGATGATACGCGACGCCCAGGAAAAAGGCGCGACGCCCATCCTCCTCTCCCTCACCCCTCGCAACGAGTGGCATGTGGGCGACGGCCACCCCAAGGGCTTCATCTATCCCGTCAAGGAAAAGAAAGGAAAGAAATACATCGAGCGCCGCAATGAGACATACGGCTCCTGGTGCCGCGAAGTGGCAAAAGAGACAGGCATCGAGTTCGTCGATGTCCACAACATCACCGCCAACGCCCTCGACAAGAAAGGCGAGAAGAAGGCAGCAGCCTACTTCAACCACGACCACACCCACACCTCCCTCAAGGGAGCGCAGCTCAATGCCCAGAGCGTAGCCGACGGACTGCGCGACAATGAAAGCCCGGCGGCAGCCCTGCTCAAGAAGTGAAATCAGCCAAGCAGCCTTTCATGCCTATGACAGCAGATGAGAAATACATGTCTTTAGCCTTAGACGAAGCGCGGGCAGCCATGGCACAAGACGAGATTCCTGTCGGAGCCGTCGTGGTAGCCGACGGCATCGTGATAGGTCGCGGACATAACCTGACAGAGACCCTGCACGATGTGACAGCCCATGCCGAGATGCAGGCAATCACTGCAGCGGCAGAGTATCTCGGCGGCAAGTATCTCGACAAGTGCACCCTTTATGTGACAGTCGAGCCATGCGTCATGTGCGCCGGTGCCATCGCATGGAGCCAGCTGGGCAGGCTCGTCTGGGGAACCGGCGACGAGAAGCGCGGCTTCCGCAGGTATGCGCCAGAGGCATTGCACCCCAAGACCCAAGTGGCCTTCGGCGTGTGCGAAGAAGCCTGCGCCCGGCTGATGAAAGATTTTTTTAAGGGAAAAAGAAAGTGACGAAGGATATGACGGTGGGGAAGCCCTTCCCCTTGATACTCAATTTTGCCCTGCCGCTGTTGCTCGGCAATCTGCTCATCCAGGCCTATAGCCTTGTCGATGCAGCCATTGTGGGGCAGACGATAGGCTTGAATGCGTTGGCCGGCGTAGGTGCCAGTTCCAGCGTGCTGTTCCTCATCCTTGGCTTTTGTACAGGACTCACAGGAGGCTTCGGCATCCCGGTGGCGCAAGCCTTTGGCGCACATGACTATGCGCGGATGCGCCGCTATGTGAAGGCGAGCTATATGTTGAGCATCTTCTTTGCCATCCTGCTGTCGGTCGCCTGTTCGTTATTATGCGCCGACATCCTTCGCTGGATGCAGACTCCAGAGGAAATATTCGACGATGCCTACATCTATCTCTTCATCACCTTCGTCACCATCCCTTGCAACCTGGCTTACAACTTGCTGGCAAGCATCATCCGTGCATTGGGCGACAGCAAGACCCCCTTCTACTTTCTGCTGATTGGTGCAGTGCTCAACATCGGCCTTGACTTCCTGCTCATCCTTGTGTTCCACATGGGAGTGGCGGGAGCCTCTGTTGCCACAGCCATTGCACAGACTGTCAGTTTCCTGCTGTGCGCCATCTACATGAACAAGGCATTCCCCATCCTCAAATCCCCTGCACCTTCAGCAGAACGAGTGCGCTGGCGCGATGTCTGGTTCGCGCTCTCCATAGGCGTTCCCATGGGGTTGCAGTTCTCCATCACAGCCATAGGCTCCATCATGCTGCAAAGTGCCAACAATGCTTTGGGAACGATGTACGCCACGGCCTTCACCGCAGCCATGCGCATCAAGATGTTTTTCATCTGTCCCTTCGAGAATTTAGGCGTGGCACTTGCCACCTATTGCGGGCAGAATCTGGGGGCGAAGAAGTTCGACCGCATCCGCGCCGGATTGAAAGACGCCATATACATCATGCTCGCATATAGCCTTATCGCCTTCTTCGTGGTGTGGTTCTTCGCGCGCGACCTTTCCACCCTTTTCATTGCAGCCGACGAGACCGTGCTGCTCGACCACAGCGTCATGTTCCTGCGCACCTCCTGCTGTTGCTATGCCTTCTTGGGTATTCTCACCATCTTCCGCTACTCTCTGCAAGGAGTGGGCAAAGCCAAGCTCAGCATCGGCTCAGGTGTAAGCGAACTGCTTGCCCGCGGATTAGTCAGCCTCTTCCTTGTTCCTGTAGCAGGCTTCTTCGGAGTTTGTGTCGGCGACCCCTTGGCATGGATTGCAGCCGACCTCTTCCTCGTACCCACCTTTTTCTTCGTCCTGAAACGTTTGAGGACATCCGAACTTGAAACCCCAAGTTCTCCTGTGTAACCTCAACAACTCCCTTCCCAGTACCTCCGAAGAGGTACTCGAATACCTCCTAGGCGGTACTC
>JAUMXY010000016.1 GCA_030528885.1 Bacteroidales bacterium
TAAATTATGATACACGGCTTATCTAAATTATGATACACGGCTTAATAGTTTCGAAGCTTCTCGTCTGTTGCTTGTCCCTTTCAAAACCTTTCTTCATGACATGCAGCATCTTCTTTCCGCCCAGTTATACACGGAATAAATGACGGCTATGCCTATCAGGTAAGCCAAGAGGTCTGTCCAAAGGAATCCCTGCCCAAGCATCATGTGTCCCCAGAAGGTGCTACGGAATGAAACTAGCCAAGGCCAGTGAATTAGTTGTGAAAATTCCACAAGAAAAGAATGTGCCAAGCTGACAATCGCTATTAGCCGTAAATCCTTCTTGACGAATATGATACGCCAGAGGCAAAACACCATCATCGCCCAAATTGCATCTCCTGTTTCCTCTGGAATGCTGCTAATATGGCGAGAAACGAGACCTGCGGGAATGAGCACGAAAATGCCTGCTAGGGAAATCAAAATCATTCTTTTATGCTTTGCCGTCATTTTTGTTTGTCCTATAATATAATATGGTAAAGGTGTGCCGTTTTCTTCACTATTGATAACAAAGTAAAAGAAAATGAAGGAAGTCGCCAAACAATAGTGATGATTTAAAGGCAAAAATAAGGATTCTTTAACAAAATGCGTGTTGTTTCCATCTGTTTTTTGTAACTTTGCAAAGTTTTTCACTAAAAATAAGGAAAAAAGATATTTTTATTATGAATAAGATTGTAAAGAAAGAGCAATTTAGCGAGAAGGTCTTCAAGCTTGTAGTTGAAGCGCCGCTCATCGCAAAGTCACGCAAAGCTGGCCATTTCGTCATCGTTCGCGTTGGCGAGAAAGGCGAGCGCATGCCTCTTACCATTGCTGATGCCGACATAGAAGCAGGCACCATCACGCTTGTGGTGCAGACCGTTGGACACTCATCCACAAAGCTTTGCCAGCTGAACGAAGGCGATTATATTACAGACGTGGTTGGCCCTCTCGGTCAGGCCACTCACATTGAGAACTTCGGCACAGTCGTATGTGCAGGAGGCGGTGTTGGCGTGGCTCCTATGCTCCCAATCATTAAGGCTCTGAAGGCTGCTGGCAACAAGGTGGTTTCTGTGTTGGCCGGAAGAACCAAGGAACTGATTATTCTCGAAGATGAGGTGCGCAAGCATTCCGACGAAGTCATCATCATGACAGACGACGGCTCTTATGGACAGAAAGGCGTGGTGACGGTCGGCATCGAGCAAGTGATTCAACGCGAGCAGGTGGACAAGTGCTTCGCTATCGGCCCTGCCATCATGATGAAGTTCTGCTGCCTCTTGACCAAGAAATATAATGTGCCAACAGACGTGTCGCTGAACACCATCATGGTGGATGGTACAGGCATGTGTGGCGCTTGCCGCATCACCGTTGGCGGAAAGACAAAGTTTGTTTGCGTGGATGGCCCTGAGTTTGACGGTCACGAGGTTGACTTCGACGAGATGTTCAAGCGCATGGGTGCATTCAAGCCTGCAGAAACAGAAGAGATGAAGAAGCTGGAAGAGCACGTTTGCGGCGAAGAGCCAGGATGCGGCTGCAAGAAAGAGTCTGCAGAAGTGCTTGTGGCTGACGCATCGGGCATGACAACAGACACGCCATTGGCAGAGCTGACCGACCGTAACGCTGCTTGGCGCAAGGAAATTGCTGCTAGCATGAAGGCAAAGGAGCGCGGCGAGATCGAACGCTGTGTCATGGGAGAACTCGACCCTGTTTATCGTGCAACTACTCGAACTGAAGAGGTAAACACAGGCTTGACTGTCGAGCAGGCTTTGACTGAAGCAAAACGTTGCCTTGACTGCGCCAACCCTACCTGTATGGAAGGTTGCCCTGTCAGCATCAACATACCATCATTCATCAAGAACATCGAGCGTGGTCAATTCCTCGAAGCTGCCAAGGTGCTCAAGGCAACCAGCGCCCTCCCTGCCGTGTGCGGTCGCGTATGCCCTCAGGAGAAGCAATGCGAGAGCAAGTGTATGCACCTGAAGCTTGGACACAAGCCTGTGGCAATCGGTAACCTTGAGCGTTTCGCAGCCGACTTCGAACGCAACTCTGGCAAGATGGCTCTTCCTGAATGTGCGCCAAAGAATGGCATTAAAGTCGCAATCGTAGGTTCTGGTCCTGCAGGTCTCTCTTGTGCAGGCGACTTGGCTAAGGCTGGTTATGAGGTGACAGTATTTGAGGCGCTTCATGAGATTGGCGGCGTGCTCAAGTATGGTATTCCAGAATTCCGTCTGCCTAACGCTATCGTAGATGTGGAGATTTCCAACCTTTGCAAGATTGGCGTTACTTTCGTAAAGGATTGCGTTGTGGGCAAGACCGTTACAATTCAAGATCTGGAGAACGAAGGTTACAAAGCCATCTTCGTTGCTTCTGGTGCAGGCCTGCCAAACTTTATGGGCATTCCTGGCGAAAACTCTGTTGGCGTCATGTCATCTAACGAGTACCTGACTCGTGTGAATCTCATGGACGCATCCGACCCAACTTCCGACACACCAATCATCAAGGCGAAGAGCGTAATGGTTGTAGGTGGAGGCAACACAGCTATGGACTCTTGCCGTACAGCCAAGCGCTTAGGAGCAGAAAGAGTGTTCATCGCATACCGTCGCTCGGAGGCAGAAATGCCTGCCCGTCTGGAGGAAGTTAAGCATGCCAAGGAAGAAGGAATTGAATTCTTGACACTGCACAATTCAATTGAATATATTTCAGATGAAAAAGGAAATGTAACTCAAGTAAAACTTCAAGTAATGGAATTGGGTGAGCCAGATGCTTCTGGCCGTCGTTCTCCTGTGCCAGTAGAGGGCAAGATTGAGACCATCGACATCGATATGGCTATCGTAGCCGTAGGTGTTTCTCCAAATCCACTTGTACCAACATCAGTCAAGGGTCTTGAGTTGGGTCGCAAGAACACTATCGCTGTCAACGACCAGATGCAGTCAAGCATTCCAACCATTTTTGCAGGTGGCGACATCGTGCGCGGCGGAGCAACTGTCATCCTCGCTATGGGTGACGGACGCAAGGCTGCTGCAAGTATCGACGCTATGCTGAAAGCTCAAGCTTGATGCTTTGACTCGCAACAAGTTATAAGTAATACATACAATAGATAAAAAATGGAGGCGAACCAATCGTCTCCATTTTTTTGCTTGTACAATAGACACAGCTTTTGCGATATATTTCACGAAATGCTCTTCTTTTCCAAGCCGCTCCCCTATTCTTTCTTCTCGTACTCCTCACGCGAAGGGAATTTCCCCAGCCACTTCATTTGCTTCACGCACCACGATTGTCGCTTGTACATGTAGCTGGTGGGCGATGCGGAATCCATCTTCAGTGGATTAGGCAATGTGATGGCAATCATGGCACATTGGTTGCGTGTAAGTTCACTTGCCTTGCACCCGAAATTGTTTTGCGCCACCGCTTCCGCACCATAGATGCCGTCACCCATTTCAATCGTGTTGAGATAAACCTCCATGATGCGATGCTTATCCCACATGAATTCGATGAGGAGCGTGAAGTACGCTTCTGCTCCCTTGCGAAGCCATGCAAGCTTTCCCGATGAAGCCGTAGGAAAGAGGAACACATTCTTAGCCGTCTGCTGGCTGATTGTTGACCCTCCCCTCATTCGCTTGCCTTCTGTACGCTCTTCAATCACTTTCTGTATGGCTTCCCAGTCAAACCCGCTGTGGTTAAGGAAGTTCTGGTCTTCGCTCGCCATGACGGCAAGAGGCAAGTTGGGCGAGATTTCTTCAAGGTCAACCCACTCATGATGCCAACGTATCTGTTCGCCGTTGCTTACCTGCTGATAGGTGCGGATGAACATGAGGGGCGACGTGTAAACAGGAACGTACTTGAACAATAAAACAAGCAGGATGCTGCCTGCCAAAATGACAATCAGCATCCACTTGATGATGTTTCCTATTCTTGAAAGGATATTTCCCATTACTGAAGAGTACCGGCGTCGGCTGCCTTAATCATCGCTTCAGACGCATAGAGGTAGATTTCTACGCGGCGGTTTTGTTCCTGGCCAGCCTTCGTGCTGTTGTCAGCCACAGGATTTTCCTGTCCGAAACCTGTTGAGCTCTTGATTTGCGCAGCAGCTGCTCCAGCTCCGAGCAAATAAGACTTCACAGCATCGGCACGATTCTGAGAGAGCGTGAGGTTCTTCTGGATGCTCTGTTCAGGAGTGGAGTTTCTCCAGCCTTGGTTGTCGGTATATCCTTGAATAGCCACGTCGCAGTCAGAGTAAACCTTGAGCACGTTGTTTGTAAATTCGCTAAGGTTAGTCTTTGCCACCTCGCTGAGCGTGTAGCTTCCTGTGTTGAAGAGGATGCCAGAATCGAAAGTAACCTTTACAGCCTCAAATCCGTTCTTGTCTGTAACAGTTTCCACCTTAGCGTTTTCTACCGCTTCAGCAGCAGCCTTAGCCTTATCCATCTTCTTGCCGATGAGCACGCCTGCGCCTGTGCCTACAGCAGCTCCAATACCAGCGCCAATCAGCGTTCCTCCAGCGTTCTTGCCGATGAGGTTTCCAATGAGCGCGCCTACAGCCGCACCCGATCCGCCGCCGATAAGGCCGCCCTTAGTTGTGTTGCTTGCACCGCATCCTGCCAAAATCACGAGTGCTGCCATCAGAATGGCGCCAAACTTAAAATTCTTCATGTCTTTTTGAGTTTTGTTGTTTAGAAATTAGTGTTTATTTTGCCCTTTGTTTCTTGCAATGTATGCAAATATCGTTTTTTTGGTTGATATAAATTGCTTTTCATATAAATAATTCACAAAAAGAAAGCTTTTTTCACGAAAATGCAGTAATTTTGTAGTTTGAAATCAGTATAACAAATAATTAACAGATAAAATGGCAATAGAATTGAAGAACCTCACCAAGCGTTCTGAAGACTACTCAAAGTGGTATAACGAGCTTGTTGTGAAGGCTGATCTGGCTGAACAAGCCGATGTGAGAGGATGCATGGTCATCAAGCCCTATGGCTACGCTATATGGGAGAAGATGCAGCGAGTGCTTGACGATATGTTCAAGGAAACTGGCGTTCAAAACGCTTATTTCCCCTTGCTGATACCCAAGAGCTTCCTGAGCCGCGAGGCAGAGCATGTGGAAGGTTTTGCGAAGGAATGCGCCGTAGTGACCCATTATCGCTTGAAAACCAACGAAACGCATGATGGCGTTGTGGTTGACCCTGCTGCAAAGCTTGAAGAAGAGCTGATTATACGCCCCACTTCAGAAACAATCATCTGGAATACTTATAAGAACTGGATTAATTCCTATCGCGACCTGCCTGTGCTTTGCAACCAATGGTGCAACGTGATGCGTTGGGAGATGCGCACCCGCCTGTTCCTCCGCACCTCTGAGTTCCTCTGGCAAGAAGGCCATACCGCTCATGCCACTCGCGAGGAGGCAGAAGAGCGCGCAAAGCAGATGCTGAAAATTTATGCCAAGTTTGCTGAAGAATACATGGCTGTACCTGTTGTACAGGGCGTCAAGAGTGAGACAGAGCGTTTTGCAGGTGCTCTTGACACCTATACCATCGAGGCGATGATGCAAGACGGCAAAGCGCTCCAGAGTGGTACAAGCCACTTCCTCGGGCAGAACTTCGGCAAGGCTTTCGATGTGCAGTTCCTCAACAAGGAGAACAAGCCTGAATACGCATGGGCAACCTCATGGGGCGTATCTACCCGCTTGATGGGCGCGCTCATCATGACCCATTCTGATGACAACGGCCTTGTGCTTCCACCTGCTTTGGCTCCAATTCAGGTTGTCATCATCCCAATTGGCAAGGGCGACCAGATGCCGATGCTCGACGAGAAGGCAGAAGTCATTGTCAAGAATCTGAAGGCCATGGGAATTAGCGTGAAATACGACAACGCTGACAACAAGCGCCCTGGCTTCAAGTTTGCTGACTACGAGCTTAAGGGCGTGCCTGTTCGCCTCGTGTTGGGCGCTCGCGACCTGGAGCAAGGCCTTGTGGAAATCATGCGCCGCGACACGCTTGAGAAAGAAAATGTATCTGTCGAAGGCATCGAGGCATACATCAAGAACTTGCTTGACGACATTCAGAAGAACATCTACAAGAAAGCTGTTGACTATCGCGACTCCCACATCTACGAGTGCGACAACTACGAAGAGTTCAAGGAAAAAGTCAAGGATGGAGGATTTTTCCTTTGCCATTGGGACGGAACAGAGGAAACCGAAGCCAAGATTAAGGAAGACACGCAGGCGACCATACGCTGTGTGCCATTCATGTTCGAGCAGACGCCAGGTGTGGACATGGTAAGCGGAAAGCCTGCCAAATACCGCGTCCTTATTGCAAGAGCCTATTAATCGGCAATCGTCCGCATCGCTACCTTATCAGCTGCCAAGCCCCAATGGCAGCCTTACCTTAACAACAAGCTTAACAATGAAAAAACTTACCATATTATCAATCTTTGTGCTGGTAGCCATTGGGCTATCAGCGCAAATTGATTCGACGCTGTTCATGAAGCAGCTGTGCGAACTCGAGGGAGTGTATGATGTAAAGCCTCTCGACACCAAAGTGTTCAAGGAAAAGTATGTTATGAAGATGGAGCAGCAAGTCGATTGGAAAACCTTGTCGCAAGGCACCTTCGGCGAGCGCATCTTTGTCTGCATGAAAGGCTTAGACAAACCGACAGTACTGGTGACCGAAGGTTATAACGCTGACTACGGTATGAGTTCCGGTTACGAAGAAGAGCTCAGCCGTCTGTTCGATGCCAATGTCATCCTCTGCGAATATCGCTACTTTGCCGAGAGCGTGCCTGTTCCCACTAACTGGGATTACATGACCGTTGACAATTCGCTTGCCGACTACCACCATGTGCGCCAAGTGCTTGGCCAGCTATTCACGGGCAAGTGGATTAGCACAGGCATCAGCAAAGGTGGGCAGACAACCATGTTCTACCGCGCCACCTATCCCGATGATGTCGACGTGAGCGTCAGCTATGTAGCTCCGCTCAACCGCGCTATTGAAGACGGTCGCCACGAGGTGTTCCTCGAGAAGAAAGTGGGCACCAAGGCTGAGCGCAAAGCCATCAAGAAAGCCATGCAGGAGCTGATGAAGAGAAAGCCTTCCCTGATGCCTCTCTTCACGCAATACTGCAAGGATAAGGGCTACCGTTTCTACATTTCAGAAGAAGACATCTATGACTATTGCGTGCTCGAGTATCCTTTTGCCTTGTGGCAATGGGGCACGCCCGTTTCCACCATCCCATCCTTGGAAGCAAGCGACAAGGAGTGGTTTGACAATTTCATGCAGACAGCTGCGCCCGACTACTTCGCTTACCCCAACAAGTATATGCCTTTCGACGTTCAAGCTGTGCGCGAGCTGGGATATTACGGCTATTCGCTGAAACCCATCAAGAAGTGGACCTCGCTGAAGGATACCAAGGGCTACCTGAAGCAAATCATGCTGCCTGACAGCTTGCGCCATTACGACTTCGACGCGACGCTGTATGAGCGTACCGTCAAGTATCTCAAGGAAAACGACCCCAAGCACATCTTCATCTACGGCGAGATTGACCCATGGAGCGCCAGCGGCGTGTGCACCTGGCTCGACTGCTCCAAGAAGCAGAACATGCGTGTGTATGTGCAGCCACGAGGCAGCCACAAGGCGCGCATCAACACTATGCCAGATGACATGAGGAAGGAGATTGTTGACAGATTGTCAGCGTGGCTGAAGTAAATATGTCGCAGCCGCTCGTCAGGCACTTGTTTTGTATGTCCCGCATTCAGCAGCCTTGCTAAATGCAGGCAGTTCACAAGACAAAAGAAGAAAACTATGAATTATAAATATTCCGACAGGATAAACCGCATACTCGGCTACAGCAAGGAAGAGGCGCTGAGGCTCAACAACGACTACATCGGTCCTGAGCACCTGATGCTCGGCATCATACGCGACGGCGAAAGCCATGCAATGGATGTGCTGCGGCAGAAATACTCCGTTGACATACCTAACGTGAAAGATGTGCTCGAGAAGTCCGTCAAGGACGATGGTGAGAAACTTCAGTCATCCGACATAGCCCTCAACCAGAAGTCGAACATCGTCATGCGTTTGGCTGTGCTCGAAACCCGGTTGCTGAAGAGCCCTGAGAGTGACGCCGAGCACCTGCTGCTTGCCATTCTCAAGCAAAAAGACAACATGGTGGCACGCGTGCTAAGCGACTGCGATGTGACCTATAAGGACCTCTACGACTCCTTTTCTGCTCGAAAGCCCTCTGTGCAGCCCGAGAACAGCGTGGATTTCGACGAAGACGACGAGGACGAAGAGGCACCTCCGCTATCTAACAGCAGCCAAGCCTCCTCCGCACCCGTGTCCACTCCGTCCAAGAAAACGAACAAGGGCAATGCCGACACGCCAGCTATAGACAAGTTTGGATTTGACCTCACTCGCGCAGCCAGCGAAGGCAAGCTCGACCCCGTTGTGGGCAGAGAGAAAGAGATTGAGCGTCTGGCGCAGATTCTTTCGCGCAGAAAGAAGAACAACCCTGTGCTCATAGGAGAGCCTGGCGTAGGAAAGAGCGCCATCGTAGAGGGGCTGGCAGCACGCATCAACCAGCGTAAAGTTGCCCGTGTCCTGATTGGCAAGCGCATCGTCAGCCTTGACATGTCAAGCGTCGTGGCGGGTACCAAATACCGCGGACAGTTCGAAGAGCGCATGCGCAGCATCATCAATGAGCTGCACGCCAACCCCAACATCATCATCTTCATCGACGAGATACACACCCTTGTGGGCGCTGGCAACCAGGCAGGACAGATGGATGCTGCCAACATGATGAAGCCCGCCCTGGCACGAGGCGAACTGCAATGCATTGGAGCAACCACGCTCGACGAGTACCGCAAGAGCATAGAGAAAGACGGAGCGCTCGAGCGCCGATTCCAGAAGGTCATCGTAGAGCAAACGACACCCGAGGAGACGCTTACCATACTGAACAACATCAAAGAGCGTTACGAGGAGCACCACAACGTCACCTATACCGATGAAGCCCTTGCCGCCTGCGTCAAGCTGACCGAGCGCTATGTCACCGACCGCAGTTTCCCCGACAAGGCCATCGACGTGCTCGACGAAGTTGGCTCGCGCGTACATATAAATAACATCAACGTACCCAAGGAGATTGAAGACAAAGAAGCCGAGCTTGCCGAGGTGAACGCCAAGAAGGAGCTTGCCGTCAAAAACGAAGACTACGCCCTTGCCAGCATGGAACGTGACCGCGCATGCAGCATAGCCGACGAACTCGAGAAGATGAAAAGTGAGTGGGAAGCCTCGCAGAAAGACATGCGCCAGCAAGTCAGCGCCGAAGACGTGGCACAAACCGTATCCATGATGACCGGCATTCCCGCCAGCAAGATGGCAAGCGAGGAGGGCATCCGCATGAAAGGCATGCGTCACGACCTGAAGAGCCACATCATCGCGCAAGACGCAGCCGTAGATAAGCTGGTCAACGCCATCCAGCGCAGCCGTGTCGGACTCAAAGACCCCAACCGCCCCATCGGCACCTTCATGTTCCTCGGTCCCACAGGCGTAGGAAAAACCTATCTGGCCAAGAAGCTGGCCGAGCACATGTTCGGCTCGCCCGATGCTCTCATCCGCGTTGACATGAGCGAATACATGGAGAAATTCACCGTCAGCCGTTTGGTAGGCGCGCCTCCAGGATACGTAGGCTACGAAGAGGGAGGAATGCTCACCGAGAAAGTGCGCCGGAAGCCCTACTCCATCGTTCTGCTCGACGAGATAGAGAAAGCCCATTCTGACGTCTTCAACCTGCTCCTGCAAGTGATGGACGAGGGAAGGCTCACCGATACGCAGGGCCGCACCGTCGACTTCCGCAATACCGTCATCATCATGACCAGCAACGTCGGCACCCGCCAGCTCAAGGAATTCGGCCGCGGCGTGGGCTTTTCAGCCATGAAAGGCTTGGATGACAAGGAAGTCAGCCGATCCGTCATACAGAAAGCCCTCAACAAGCAATTCTCGCCCGAGTTCCTCAACCGCATCGACGAAATCATCACCTTCGACCAGCTTGAGCTCGACGCCATCCTGCAAATCATCGGCATAGAGCTGCAGAGCCTCTACAAGCGCATGGGCGAACTCGGCATGCATCTGGAAATCACCCCGTCTGCCCAAACCTTCATAGCCGAACAAGGCTACGACAAGCAGTTTGGCGCACGTCCACTCCGTCGCGCCATCCAGCAGCACCTCGAAGACCGAATCTGCGAAATGATTGTCGAAGAAGAAGTGCATCAGGGAGACTCTCTCGTGGCCGACCTGAAAGACGGGAAAATCGTTATCGAATTGAGAATTGATAATTGATTTTCGTACGGTAAAAGCACGGAAAATCACAGAAATGAACCTTGCGAGGCTCTAAGTTGCGACAGAAAATGCTGTCAGTAACAAATCTGTGCATTTCCGTGCTTTTCTGTGTGACCCCCAATTCTCAACTCTCAACTCCCGTTGTCCGCCGTCCCATCACCATTTTTCCTGTCAAATTTCTTCTCCGTTCCATCCATAACATTTCATGCATTAACAATTAAACAAACCCTAAAAACACCAGACGTAACCCCTAAACACCCCTTTATTTTTTACACCACAAAGTTACGGAATTATTTTCACGTATACAAATCTTTTTCAATCTTTTTTCTTAATTTATTAAACTTTTTCTTTAAGTCATTATGGACAACAGTCAACGGACAACGGACAACAGTCAACGGAACCCGTATCCTCCCCCAAAATCTCAATTAAACTTCGCCCAGCGTGTGGGCTGGCTGCGCGTGGGCTGGTCAACTTTTCAATCTGTGAAATCCGTGCAATCCGTGAGAGAAAACCCTCGCCCAGCGCGTGGGCTGGTTCGTCAAGCCTTTCATCGCAATTACGCTGGCAGGCGCAAGTAAATTTAGATGAAGGGTGCACCGTATGACAACAACGACGGAAATCGCAAGAAGACGGCTCACGTACGCAGTCAACCTGCACAGACGGAAAGTCAACTTAATCCGTATAAAGTCAACTTTCCCAAGAAAGAGGTCAACCTTTTTAGTAAAGACAGTCTCACAACCGCTACGCGCTACAGCGCTACAGTTACTTTCAGCATCAATCTCATCTCAAATTTTACTTTATATTTATATATATTAATATATATAAATATAAAATTTATTTTTGACTTTTCTCCACTACATTTTGCACTGTAGCGCTGCAACGCTGCAACAGGCAAAACTCGTTTCTCGTGTTACAAGGGCTCACTCATGGTGGTAAGGCTCTCCCCTCATGATGGTCATGGCTCGATAGAGCTGCTCCACAAAGATGAGGCGTATCATCTGGTGGGAGAAAGTCATCTTGGAGAGTGACAGCTTCTCGTTGGCCTTGGCATAGACATCGGGCGAGAATCCGTAAGGACCTCCGATGATGAAGACGAGGCGTTTGCTGACGGCCAGCATTTTCTGCTCCATGTATTTGGAGAACTCGATGCTGCGCAACTCCTTGCCGTGCTCGTCGAGAAGGACCACGTGATCGCCTGGCTGGAGCTGCTTGAGGATGAGCTCGCCTTCTTGCTGCTTCTGTTGCTCGGCGGAGAGATTCTTGGTGTTCTTCAGCTCGGGGATGGTCGTGATGTCGAAGCTGATATAGTGCTTGAGACGGGAGGAGTAGTCGTCTATCAGGTCGATGAAGTGCTTGTTGGCGGTCTTGCCGACTAACAAAAGTGTTGCTTTCATGTAAATGCTGGATGTGTTATTTGTTCAACTTTCGCAAGCTTGCTTGGCTGTTTATCGTGCCACGTGCTTGATTCCTTTGACGGTTGAGATTTTCTTTATCATCTGCGTGAGTTGCTTCTGGTCGTCAATCATGACGGTGAGCGTGCCAGAGAAAAGCCCGTCTTCTGATGACTGGATGGAGATGCTGCGGAGCACGACGTTCTTTTCCTTGTTGATGATGGACGTGATGTTGTTGACGATGCCGATGTCGTCGTTGCCTATGACATGGAGGGTGACTGGATATTGCTTGCCTCCCTTTCCTGCCCATCTTGCCCGCAGGATGCGGTAGCCCATCCTGTCCTTGAGGAGCTGCGCATTGGGGCAGTCGGTGCGATGCACCTTGATGCCGCGGTTGACTGTGACGAATCCGAACACGTCGTCGCCGTAGATGGGGTTGCAGCACTTGGCGAGGCTGTAATCCACGCCTTTGAGGTTGTTGTCGAGCACCAGCACATCCATGGCGCCCTTGACCTGCTCCTCTTGCAGCGTGGAGACGAAGCTGTCGGCGCTGCGCTGCTCGGTGGAGAAGGCGCTGGGGTTGTTTTCCCTCTCTGCCATCTCGACGTAGTGCTCTATGACGGTATTGACATTGAGGATGTCTTCGGCTATGGCCTTGTAGAACTCCTGCACGTGCTTGTAGCCAAGTTTCTTGATGAGGCGCATCATGATGGACTCTTCTGGCTCTATTTTCTTGTTCTTGAATTTGCGTTCAAGGGCTTCCTTGGCGAAGGTGGAGACTTTCATCTCCTGCTCTGTGAGCGACTGACGTATCTTGGTGCGTGCCTTGGGCGTGACGGCGATGTTGAGCCAGTCTTGCTTGGGCAGCTGCTTCTGCGAGGTGAGAATCTCCACTTGGTCGCCGCTTTGGAGCTTGGTGCGAATGTGGACGTTCTTGCCGTTCACCCTTCCGCCAGTGCAATGCGCTCCGACGGTGGTGTGGATGTGGAAGGCGAAGTCGAGAACGGTTGCTCCCTTGGGCAGCTTGAATAGGTCGCCCTTGGGGGTGAACACGAAGACCTCGTCGCTGTAGAGGTCCACCTTGAATCGGTTTACCAGCTGCTCGTCGCTGTCTGTGTGCGTTTCCAGCGCTGAACGTATGTCTTTGAGCCAGTCCTCGAGCTTGCCGCCGCTTTCTTTCACGCCTTTGTAGCGCCAGTGGGCAGCGAGTCCTCGCTCTGCTATCTCGTCCATGCGCTCTGTGCGTATCTGCACCTCGACCCACTTGCCTTCAGGTCCCATGACGGTGATGTGCAGCGACTCGTAGCCGTTGGACTTAGGCACAGAAAGCCAATCTCGCAGGCGCTTGGGATTGGGATGGTACATGTCTGTGACGATGCTGAACACTTGCCAGCACTCCTGCTTTTCCCTCTCCAGCTCTGAGTCGAGGATGACGCGGATGGCGAACAGGTCGTAGATGCCCTCGAAGTTGCACTTCTGCTTCTTCATCTTCTGCCAGATGGAATGGATGGACTTGGTGCGCCCCTTGATGTGGAAACGGAGCCCTGCCCTCTTGAGCTTCTCCTCTATCGGCGAGATAAAATTGGCTATGTAGAGGTCGCGCGCTGCACGCGTGGCGCTCAGCTTGTCTTTTATCATATAATAGACATCGGGCTTCAGGTACTTCAGCGAGAGGTCTTCCAACTCTCGCTTGACCAGGTACAGGCCCAGCTTGTGCGCCAGCGGAGCATACAGATGAGCCGCCTCGGTGGCAACCCGCTCGCGTTCCTCCGCCTCTCCCCTGTCCTTAATCTGGCGCATCAGGTTCACGCGGTCAGCGATGATGATGAAAATGACGCGCATGTCCTGAGCAAACGACAGCAGGAGGTCGCGAAAGTTTTCCGTCTCAATGGAGGGGTTTTTG
Source organism: Bacteroidales bacterium (assembly GCA_030528885.1). GTDB lineage: Bacteria > Bacteroidota > Bacteroidia > Bacteroidales > Bacteroidaceae > Minthosoma. The sequence goes on from JAUMXY010000016.1 coordinate 13,626, forward strand.
GCGTAGAGCCTATTCACGCGCAGCAATCCCTGGATAATGTTCTTCACGTCTTCGCCAAACTCCCTTCCTACGGTGTCGATGTCAATCACGCCTATCTCCACGCAGTCATGCAGAAGGACACTAATGATGGAGGCGCGATTCAGCCCTATTTCTTCTGCTATAATCATCGCCGTCTGAAGGTCGAACAGCACAGGGTGAAGCCCGAACTTGTTGCGGGTAAGCGACTCCGTTTCGATAGCCTGAAACAGAATGTCCTTGATTTTGTGAAAGTCATCAGGATTCAGCACATCCGACACGAGTGCCTGCATCTTGCGGACCGTCATGAGCAGCTCCTGCTTCTCGTCTTCTCTGATTGTTGCTATTTCTTCCATCTGTCTAATGTCTGATGTTGAATGTCAAATGCAAAGGTAATGAAAAAGGATAAGAAATACCCCGCCTTTACCAAAGATTAACGGTTTTTCTTCGACAGGAAAGGCTTGAGCAGCCCTTTATGCGAAGCGCTTAGCAGGAAAAAGAGAGGAAAAACGTCCTGCATGAAGAAAAAAGGAATGAAGAAGAGGAAAAGTCTTGCTCATTTGAGTTTTTTTTTGTATCTTTGACGAAAAATTCGTATAACTTTAAAATAACAATCATTCATGCTTACACAAGAAGACAAACTATACCTCTCTCAGAAAGGTATTTCAGAAGAGAAACTCAACGCGCAGCTGGAATGCTTCAAGACGGGCTTCCCATGGCTGAAGCTGGCAAGCGCAGCATCGGCAGAAAGCGGCATCACCATCCCTACTGAAGCTGAAAGATGCGAATATCTCACAGCATGGGAAGAATATCTGAAAGGTGAAGGCAAGGTGCTGAAGTTTGTGCCTGCATCAGGAGCAGCAAGCCGCATGTTCAAGAATCTCTTTGAGTATTTGGACAATGAAGAGAAGACTGATTTTATTGCAAAGTTTGAAAACAACCTTGACAAGTTCGCCTTCATCGACGACCTGAAAGAAGCTATCGCAAAGAACGGAGACGACGAAAGCCTGAAGACAGCCATCGCTACGCTGCTGGGCAAAGAGGGACTCTCCTACGGAAACCTGCCCAAGGGACTGCTGAAATTCCACAAATACGAAGACGGAGCGCGCACTCCTGTGGAAGAGCACCTGGTGGAAGGCGCCCTGTATGCCAGCGGCAAGAACGGCTGCGTCAGCGTGCACTTCACTGTAAGCCCAGAGCACCGTCCGCTGTTCGAGGAACTGGTAAGCAAGGTTTCCCAAAAATACGAAGAGAAGTTTGGCGTCAAGTACTCCATCAGTTTCTCAGAACAGAAGTCAAGCACAGACACCGTTGCTGCCAATCCCGACAACACGCCATTCCGTGACAAGAACGGCAAGATTCTCTTCCGCCCAGGAGGACATGGCGCGCTGATTGAGAACCTGAACGAACTGGATGCCGACATCATCTTCATCAAGAACATCGACAATGTCGTGCCCGACAAGCTGAAGGCTGAAACAGTAGAATACAAGAAACTTATCGCAGGCGTGCTCGTGAGCAAACAGAAGAAGGCATTTGAGTATCTGCAACTGCTCGACAGCGGCAAGTATACACATGCAGAACTGGAAGAAATTATCAGATTCTTGCGCGACGAACTCACATGCAGAAATCCTGAACTGAAGGATTTGGAAGACGCAGAGCTGGCCATCTACCTGAAAAGCAAGCTGAATCGCCCTATGCGCGTGTGCGGCATGGTGAAAAACGTAGGAGAACCAGGCGGAGGACCTTTCCTCGCATACAACCAGGACGGCACCATCAGCTTGCAAATTCTCGAAAGCAGCCAAATAGACACCAACAACGCCGAGTACCTGCAGATGTTCAACAACGGCACACACTTCAACCCCGTAGACCTTGTCTGCGCTGTCAAAGACTACAAGGGCAACAAGTTTGACCTGACCAAACATGTGGACACCTTGACAGGCTTCATCTCAAGCAAGAGCAAGGACGGCAAGGAACTCAAGGCGCTTGAGCTGCCAGGACTCTGGAATGGAGCCATGAGCGACTGGAACACCATCTTCGTAGAGGTTTCGCTTGGCACGTTCAACCCTGTGAAAACAGTAAACGACTTGCTGCGCGAACAGCACCAGTAATCAGAAACAAAAAATGGAAATCATCAAGAAATACTTTCCGAACCTTACAGAGCTTCAGGCTGAGCAATTCGCTCAGCTTGAGGCTCTTTATAGCGATTGGAACACAAAAATCAACGTCATCTCGCGCAAGGACATACAAAACCTGTATGAACACCATGTGCTGCACTCTTTAGGCATTGCCAAAATCATCAATTTCAAAGAAGGAACAACCATCATGGACCTCGGAACAGGAGGAGGATTCCCTGGCATCCCACTTGCCATCCTGTTTCCTCAGGCGCAGTTCCATCTAGTGGACAGCATAGGAAAGAAAGTGAAAGTAGCAAGTGAAGTGGCAAATGCTATCGGGTTGAAAAACGTGAAGTTCAGCCACGCAAGAGCAGAAGAAATCAAAGAGCAGTACGATTTTGTTGTCACAAGGGCTGTCATGCCAATGGTGGACTTAATAAAGGTCTCACGAAAGAACATCCAAAGAGAGCAGAAAAATGCCATACCCAACGGCATATTAGCACTCAAAGGCGGAGAGCTGGAGCGAGAAATAGCGTCGATGAAGAACATCGCCACAGTATGGGAACTGAGCGATTACTTGGAAGAAGAGTATTTCAAGACCAAGAAAGTGGTGCATGTCGCCATCATTAACAAGAAATAAAGAATGAAAATCAAGGGATTTGTTGTCAACCCCCTTGGGGAAAATTGCTACGTGGCGTATGACGGTACCAAAGAGGGAGTCATCATCGACTGCGGATGCTCCACAGAAAGCGAATGGACAGCCATCAAAAGCTTCATCGCCAGCGAGAATCTATCCATCAAGCACCTGCTGAACACGCATCTCCATTTCGACCATGTATGGGGAAATGCCTTTGTGTATCGCGATTGCCTATTGTCCCCCCAAGCACACTCGGCTGATACGGGCATCTATGAGGAAATGGATGAACAGATACGCTCAGTTGTAGGTTTCACCATCCCCCACCCTCCGATGCCCTTGCTTGGACGCCCTCTGAAAGAAGGCGACAGCATTCTTTTTGGCAAAACAGAATTGAAAGTGATTGAAACGCCAGGGCACACACAGGGAAGCATATGCTTCTATTCTGAGACAGACGAGGTGCTCTTTTCAGGCGACACGCTGTTTTCCGGAAGCTGCGGAAGGACAGACCTCGAGGGAGGAAATCAGCAAGACATGATGAGAAGCCTGGCCAAATTGGCGCAGCTGCCAGAATCAACAACTGTTTTGTGCGGCCACGGGCCATCAACAACCATAGAAAAGGAGAAACTTTACAACCCATACATGTAGCACCAAGCCTGTAAACCATAAAAATAGTGAAAACTGACAAAAAAGCATTGCCATCTGGAAAAATATATGTAATTTTGTCACAATTTTCAGCAAGCATATGGATGACAAAATCATACAACAGGTAAAACAGCGCTACGGCATTGTCGGAAATCACGAGGGGCTGAACAGGTGCATAGACATAGCCATTCAGGTTGCCCCAACAGAACTGTCCGTCTTGATTGTAGGTGAAAGCGGCGTGGGCAAAGAAATTCTTCCACGCATCATACACGACAACTCAACAAGAAAGCATAACAAATATTTCGCAATAAACTGCGGCTCATTGCCGGAGGGAACTATTGACTCTGAGCTGTTTGGACACAAGAAGGGCTCTTTCACAGGCGCACTCGACGACAGAGAGGGCTACTTTAGCGTAGCAAACAAAGGCACCCTCTTCCTGGACGAAGTGGGAGAACTGCCACTGGCCACACAAGCAAGGCTGCTGCGTGTATTAGAAACAGGAGAGTACATCCGTGTAGGAGAAAGCGAGGTGAGGAAAACGGACGTGCGAATTGTGGCTGCAACAAATGTGAACATGCAAAAGGCCATCCGTGAAGGCAAATTTCGTGAAGACCTGTACTACAGACTCAATACTATCCCCATCAATGTACCCCCTCTACGAGAAAGAGGACGAGACATCGAACTTCTGTTCAGAAAGTTCGCATACGACATTGCTGAGAAATACAGAATGGAACCTGTTAGGCTTACGCCCGACGCACAAATCCTGCTCCTGCACCACAAATGGCCTGGCAACATACGCCAATTGCGTAATCTGACAGAGCAAATCAGCGTCATTAGCCATGAAAAAGAAATTACGGCTGACATGCTGAAAGACTATGGCGTAACAGACGACTCGCTTGGCACGGCAGGACTGGTGCTGCATGGAAGCAACAATCGAGAACATGGAGCAACAGACACACACAGCTACGAAAAAGAACGTGACATGCTCTTCCAACTCTTGTCCAGCATAGGGAAAGAGGTGAAAGACCTGAAGGAATTGGTGCACAGCAACATGAGCCACATGCAGGGAGCGCCCAGCGAAAGCTACAGGGTGTTCCAGCATGAGCAGCATCCTGTAGAGACTATACAGTACGGTCAACCCGTCATCAAGCAGAACGAGCCGTACATGGTGAACGGTATTGCCTATCGGCCAGCCGAAACAGCACACGCCTACTCTCACCATGATATACAGGACGTTGACATTGAAACGGTGGAAGAAACCCCTATTTCCAATAAGGAACTGATGAAAAAGAACATCATCGACTCGCTGAAACGCAACAACGGAAATCGCAAGAAGACGGCTCACGATTTGGACATATCAGAACGAACTCTATACAGAAAAATTAAAGATTACGGCCTGGACATATGAAACCCAACCTCCTCAGATTATGCATAGTCTTAACTTTATGGGGCTTATGCTCCTGTTCCGTAAGCTATAAATTTAGCGGAACAAGCATCGACTACACAAAGACAAAATCTATCAGCATCGACAAATTCCCCATACGTGCTAACTATGTATGGAGCCCGATGGAGTCAATGTTCTACAACACCATTAGCGATGCTTTTGCCCAAAAAACAAAACTTAAAGTCCTGAAGCGTGATGGTGATTTACAGCTGGCGGGAGAAATTGTGGAATATTCACAAACAAACAAGAGTATCAGTTCTGACGGATTCTCTGCACAGGTGCAATTGAAAATAGCAGTAAATGTAAGATTCACCAACAACCAGAACCATGAGGAGGACTTTGAACAAAGATTCAGCGCAACTGCTGAATATGACTCATCGAAACAACTGGCCGCAGTACAAGAAGAGCTCGTGCAAGAAATGATTGATGACATCGTCGACCAAATCTTTAACGCAACTGTTGCCAATTGGTAAACCGAAAGAAAAACTCAACACGTAAATGAAAGATATCAAAGACTATCTTGAGAATCCCACGAAACTCGACGCAAACACTTTGCTAGAGTTGGAGGCGCTCGTGAAAAAGTTTCCCTTTTTTCAAGCGGCACGACTGCTTTACATCGCAAATCTGTATAAGTTGCACTCGCAAAATTTTGGGAGGGAACTGAAGAAAGCCAGTGTTTTTGTGCCTGATAGAACTGCCTTGTTCGCTCTAACCGAAAGCTCTAACTACATGCTGCCAATGACTGGCGGAAACAATAGAATCGAAACGGAAGACGAACAAAACAGAACGATTTCTTTGATTGATAATTTCTTGACAAACGGCATCATAGAACTAGATGAAACCAATGCACCGCCAAGAAACACCCCTTCTGTAACCGACTTGACAAATGACTACGCCTCTTTCTTGATGCAGCAGGAGGCATACTCAGAAAACCACAAGGGAACATCAGCAGAAAAGCCGCAATTGAAAGGCTCAGACTTGATAGATGACTTCATCGAAAAAAACAGAGGCAAGCAACGCGTCGAAATATCCTGTTTAAGCGAAGAGGATTTTGTCTCGCCTGACTTTTCAGATGAAGAAGAGGAGGTTTATACAGAAAGTATGGTCAACATATACATAAAACAAGGCCGTTATCAGCAAGCTTTGGAAATATTACGCAAAATTTGTTTGAATAATCCGAAAAAAAATTCTAACTTTGCAGCACAAATCAATTTGTTGGAGATAATCACGAACAACAAGCTTGGAATATAGCAGCATTCTCTCTTGTTGAGGCTGCTGATTTTAATTGTAATAACTAAACTTAAAAAATAAAATGTACTCATTAATTATCGTACTTGTAATCCTCGCATCTATCTTAATGTGCGGAATTGTTCTTATTCAGGAATCAAAAGGTGGTGGATTGGCTTCTAGTTTCTCCTCATCTAACCAAATTATGGGTGTGCGTAAAACTACAGACTTTTTGGAAAAAGCCACATGGATTTTGGCTGTAGCGATGGTTGTTCTCAGCATTGTTTCTGCTGCATTTGTCACAAAGACAACTTCTGAAGAAGAGCCTATCAACATCGCAGTTCCTGTACAGGCAACAGATGCAGAGAATGTGCCAACATTCCCTGCAACAGAGACTCAGACTCCACAAAACTAAAGGATAAGTCGAAACATTAGGGAGCAGCTGCATATCATGTGGCTGCTCCCTAATGTTAACAAATGATTTCTTTTTTTCAAAAAAACGGCACGTTCCCCTCGCTTTATAAAAAAATTATTCGTATCTTTGTAACATGATTACGATAGCAAGACATATTGAATTACTTCTACTTGATCACGATTGCGTCATCGTGCCAGGAGTTGGTGGATTCATAGCTAATCATGTAGAAGCAAAGTATTGTGGCGAGATTGAGCCAGTTTTTCTGCCTCCATATCGCACAATAGGCTTCAATCAGCGGCTGAAGGTCAACGATGGACTTCTAGTGCAGTCTTATATGACAGCCTATGACGCTTCATACCCTGCAGCACACCTCCAAATGGAAAAAGACATAGAAGACATGGTCAACGATTTGGAGATGACAGGCGCTTATGAGCTGAACAACATTGGTGTGGTTAAAAAGGGACTGAACAACAACATCACCTTCACTCCTGTGGAGACAGGTGTACTCTCCCCCGCCTTGTATGGATTGTATTCGTATGAGATAGAATCATTGGAAGGCTGCATCAAGAAGAGGGAGGCAGAAAAGAGCTTGCAGATTGCTGCAATGAATTTGACAATCAATGGAGACGTCCAAACAGAGAAAAAGCCTAACGACATCGTCATACGCATGAATCGTCATTGGCTGGACTTTGCTGTTTCGGTTGCTGCAGCAGCTCTTCTGTTCTTCTGCTTTTCTTACACTGCCATGCGTAATATAAACCAGGAATCAGATACCATTGTTGCTGCTTTCTATCCCATGCCTAACAAACAAACTGGTACAAAATCAGTTTCCCAAGACATCCCTGCCAAGCCAATAGTATCTAAAGAGAAACAATCAACTGCTATAGCTCTGGATGTTAAAGATGGTAAGCCGACAGAGGTTCAAGAAGCGTCGTTTCAAGAGGCAGCTTCTCGATACACAATTGTACTTGCAAGCTATGTGGAAAAGAGAAATGCCGAGGAATTCATAGCTAATCTGGCTAAGGAGGGATTTCCTGAAGCAAGATTTACAAAAACAGGTAAAGTAAGCAGAGTTCTTTATTCTGGATTTGCGAACGAAGAAGAGGCGCGCAATGCTTTGAGAGCGTTCCGTGAAAAAAATCAGAGTTTTTCAGAAGCGTGGGTTCTTGAACTCTAAAAGCATAATAGGATGAAAAGAGTGCGTTGTCCAAAATGTGACAATTACATTGTGTTTGATGAAACAATGTATACAGACGGGCAGTCATTGGTTTTTGTCTGCGAACATTGCAAAAAAGAGTTTGGAATTCGTATAGGAAAAACCAAGCTGGCCAATAAGCACGAAGAAAAAACTCTTGACGAAAATGCATATAGCCAAGACTACGGAAGCATCGTTGTTGTAGAAAACAAATTTGCCTACAAACAAGTGATACCCCTCGAATTTGGCAAAAATGAATTTGGCAGATACGTAAAAGGCACAAATATCAACAAGCCTATAGAAACTCGTGACCCAAGTATTGACACTTTTCATTGTACAATCACCGTCAAGAAAAACAAAAGAGGGAAACTTCAGTATATATTGCAAGATGCTCCAAGCGATACGGGCACTTTCTACATGAATGACATTCTGCGCGATGTTGACCGCATAAATTTGGAGGATGGAGCTATCATAACAATAGGAGCAACAACTCTTATTTTACGCAAAGCTCTTGAATGAAGGAACCAATAAAGAAAATAATTCTATTCTTTTTATTGACGCTTTAATGCATAGAAATTGCATGGATAGACATGATACTTACAGACGAGAACATTACCAATGAATCCTTTAATGGCTATCATTCTTCTTTTGAAAAGAAGTATCATATATGTGACAATTTAGACGGTAAAGGTGAAAGTACAATCTTTTCCGTCAAGGAATTCAATTATTCAGAACATGTATATATAGTGGTTGTACTACGAGGTTCCTTGAACCTTGTTGTTGGTGGTACTGATGTTCATATGAAATCAAATGATTTTCTTTTGGTCACACCATGCTTGCAAATAACCATCAAAGAATCCAGATGTCTATTTTTCACTTATTGCACCAAGGCATATGTCATGTCTGAAATTTACAAGCACATGGGAATCTGTGATAAAAATTATTTCCATGCTTTTAAGTTCAAGCATGCACATTTTACACCAGAGAAAACCAACATTCTCTTAGATTGCTATATGAGATCTAAGAAAGAGCATATGCGTGAAGACTATCCTATGAAAGAATACACTCTTCGTGCGTACCTAACAGCTCTGCTTGCCAAGATTTTCTCGTTTGCACAAAAAGAAGATTGGCAAATACACGTTAAGAACACACGTTATTATGAACTTTTCAATTTGTTTTTAGACAAACTCAATCAGAACTACAAGAAAGAGCGCTCTGTGCAATATTATGCTAATGCAATGAATATTGCACCCAAATACCTTTCTGCAGTCATTTGTTCTTACACAGGACTTACCGCATCACAGGCTATTGACAGGTATGTTATTTTTGCCATTAAACAATCACTCTATTCTAATGAGCACAACATAAAGACAATCAGCAAAGAATTCCACTTCCCCAATCAGAGTTTCTTTGGTCGTTATTTCAAGCGAATAACCGGTGTTTCTCCTCATGACTATATGAAATCTCATAATCTGAAATCAATCAATTTTAATCAAGATTGCAATAAAGAAGGTTAAATTATGTTCTCAGCCCCATTTGAACACAAAAAACAGAATGCTGAAAAAACTGCAGAAGCAGCGCCCCTGACATTCGTTTCAGATTCTTACGCTGTATCCGATTTTAGCAGCCTGTTACGCTTGCAAGACTCTTTCGATTGTCTGAATGCCTTCTCTCAGTCTTTGCTTAACGGAAAAACAGAGCTGTTCTATTGCATACAAATTCTTCAAGGATGCATTTCCTTAGAAATCAATGGCGAAGAGGAAATTGTAACAGCGAAAAGCCAGCTCATGATATCGCCAGAAAACTCAATCATAATCAGAGAGGTCAGTTCTGATATCAGCTATTTCATGATAGCCGTACATCCTAAAATAACCAATGAGATTTTTGATGATTTATCTTTCCCATATAGCAATACCAGATTCACATTAAAACATCTTGTTTCTCCACTCTCTGAAGAGCAGTCACAGCGCAGCCTTGAGCTTTACAATGAAATCAAGCATGATCTCATCGGACCAAATTATAAGATGAAATACATCTATTTGCGTAGTATGCTCTGCGCTTTGTTCGTTGAAGGAATCAATATACATGATTATTTTCCCATGCCACTTCAAGGCAAAAGTGAATCACGGCTATACAATGTGTATTGCCGCTTCATCACTTTGCTGAACACCCATGCTGCAGAACATCGCTCTGTGGAGTATTATGCAAACCTGTTGGGTATTTCAAGCAAATACCTCTCTTTTGTATGTATCAGCTACAGCAATAAGAATGCTTCTGCCTGGATTAATGAAACCGTCATTCAAAAGGCCAAAATTCTCATGCAAATCCATGGACTCTCTCTAACAGAGACGAGTCAAGCTCTTCATTTCTTGACGCCTAATAGCTTTAGCAGATATTTCAAGAGAGCAACAGGAATGACGCCCAGATCCTTCATCAAATCACAGAAACAAAATAATTAAATTACAACAACATGACTTTAATACCACTCTACAAATGGACAAAGGGCTTACATACCTTTGAACTTTCCAGAGTAAACTTCATGAATCAGCCATGGGCAAGTGGCATTACTCTTTTAGCATGTGTCATCATTGCGATGCTGCTTGCCAACTTGCCTATCACAGCACATCTGTATCATGAAATATTAACAACAAATTTGACCATAAAAATCAGCAATGATTTCTTCGCTATCAGTATACCAGAGAATATGAATGTTGAGAAATTCATTAATGACATATTGATGGTGGTTTTCTTCTTCACTGTAGGTCTGGAAATAAAGAGAGAAGTCGTATGTGGTGAACTTTCAACAGTCAAAAAAGCCATTCTGCCAATTATAGCTGCCGCAGGTGGAATGGCTGTTCCTGCTATAATATATGCAATATTCAATGCGGGAACGCTGACTTCAGGTGGTTGGGGAATACCCACGGCTACAGACATCGCATTTGCTATAGGCATCATGTCCATTCTTGGCAATAGAGTTCCCGTTTCCTTGAAGATTTTTCTCACGGCTCTTGCCATAGCTGACGATTTAGGTGCCATACTTGTCGTAGCCTTTTTCTATGGTGGCGATATTGACTTACCGCTTCTCTTCATCGCTTTGTTCATATTAGCAATTGTGAGACTGATGAACAATTTGGGAGAGAAACGAATGGCATATTATCTCGTCCCTGCCATTGTAGTATGGTTCTTATTTTATTACTCAGGCATCCACTCAACCATGTCTGGAGTCGTTATGGCTTTCATGATTCCTATGGATGCTCGTTTCAGTCATGCATATCTGAAACGAAGCAATCAGAAATACATCAATCGGCTGGCTGCATATGACCTTGAAAACAGCAAAAGTGGAACACTATTTCCAAATGAATCCCAAAGACATTGCTTGCACCGTATGAGTTATATCAACAACAACTCCATAGGCATGTCATATCGTTTGGAGCACGCCCTTGCCCCTTGGGTGAATTTTCTCATTATGCCTATTTTCGCAATAGCCAACGCAGGAGTTGTTATTCCTGATATCAGTTTTTTCAACATTTTCCAGCAACTGCCTATCGAAGAAACAGGTTTTGTTGGTTTAGGTATATTTTTCGGCCTGCTGCTTGGCAAACCTATCGGCATATCCCTCGCAAGCTTCATTGCAATCAAATCTAAAGTGGGAGCGATGCCTGAAGGAGCTTCTTGGAAAATGCTCTTTGCTGTTGCTTGTCTTGGAGGAATTGGGTTCACGATGTCCATCTTTGTTGATACGCTTTCATTTGGGAATCTTGCCCCTGAAGATACAGAGACCTTGCGTGCCTTTGGTAAAATAGCTGTTCTCTTGGGTTCTCTATGTGCTGGAATATTGGGTTCCCTATTAATAAGCATATTCCATAAAATGGAATCTCGAAGAAAGTAAAAAAACGTAGTTCGATATAAAGATTCTGCCTCGTAGAGGCCTGCAAAAAACATATTTTGTCATATCGAACTCGTCTTTCCAAACGTTCACGACATTTGTCAGACACAGACACTTCAGCATGGAGGCACAGGGCATTTTCACCTTGTGCCTCTTTTCTTTTTGAGGAGGGCTGGGCAAGTGGCTTCAAACGCACACCGTGCAGGCAAGGTTTCAGACACCGTGTGCATAATAACACGAACACCCTGTGCCTATTATTTCCGACACGGGCGGCATGTCTGAGTATCAACGATTTGGAATTTTGGAAGGGAAAGGGCACAAAAAGCGTACTCGAGGGGTACGATGCGGCGCACCCCTCGGGTACGACACGTTATCTAAAACGTCAGTTCGATATAAAGAGCCGCCTTGCGAGGCACTACAAAAAACAATATCTTTGTTATATCGAACTCACGTTACTGTCCCTTTCGTGCTTGTTCTAATAGTGCCTTTTGCTGTTCCGTCAAATTAGCAGGAATGCTGACATCGTAAACTATAATAAGGTCTTTGGGGGTTCCGTCACTCTTTGTTCCACCCTTCCCTTTCAAACGGACTTTCTTGCCTGGCTGAGTTCCTGGAGCGACCTTAAGCTTGAACTTTCCAAATGACGTGCTGACAATCAGTTCGCCACCAAGCATGGCCATCCATACATCAATAGCAACATGCGATTCTATTTCAGAAGGTTCCTGAGGGCGTTGAGATGTACGTGTACGACGTCCTCCCATTCCTCCAAATATTTGTTGGAAAAAGTCACTCATTCCACCTTCACCACCCATATTGAAGCTAAAACCTTCAAACGGATTGCCTCCTCCTGTTCCCGCACCAAAGCCTCCAAACTGTTCTGCTTGTTTCCAATTCTCTCCATACTTATCGTATTTAGCTCGCTTTTCAGGGTCATTGAGAACCTCATAGGCCTCGTTCAGAAGTTGAAATTTCGCTTTAGCTTTCGGGTCATCAGGATGCAAGTCGGGATGGAATTGCTTTGAACGCTTGCGATATGCTGCACGTATATCCTTCTGAGGGGTGTCTTTAGTGACTCCCATAATTTTATAATAATCGATAAATGCCATATTCTCTATTTTTATTATAGAAAACAGAACAAAACAGATGCCATTTGCTGTTTTTGGCACAAAGAAATCAATAAATATCGTAAAATTGGCATTTTTTTCTTAACTTTGTCAATAAATATGCACATTTTGGCATAGGAGAAGGGCAATGGCAGAGAATACAAAGCATTTGAAAATCATTTTCTCGACGGATGTTCATGGCAATTATTTCCCATACGATTTCCGTCATGAGCACTGGGGGAAAGGAAGCCTGCAGCGCGTTCATGCTTTTGTTGCTAATGCCGTGCAGGAAAACCCTGGGAATACTTTGCTCATAGATGGTGGCGACATGCTTCAAGGGGAGCCAACCGCCTATTATTTCAACAATCACAGCACTAATTCTCGCCATCGTGTTGCTGAGATATGCAACTATATTGGTTATGATGTGGCTGTTATAGGCAACCATGACATAGAGATGGGCAAACGCGTTTTCGACAAATTTGTCAAAGAATGCAATTACCCTATTCTAGGAGCCAATGCTATTGACACGGCTACAGGAGAGCCTTATTTCCAGCCTTATGAAATATTCTATCGCCAAGGGTTGAAAATCGCTGTTGTTGGCTTTATCACTCCTGCCATCCCTCATTGGATACCCAAGAAGACATGGGAAGGCATGCGATTCGCAGACATCAAGGAAAGCGCAGAAAAGTGGGTGAAAATCATACAAGAGGAAGAGCATCCTGACTATATCGTGGGATTGATGCATTCTGGCATGAATGAAGGTATTGTGACTCCAGAATACAAAGAAAACGCCACGAGGGAAACAGCAGAAAGTGTTGAAGGATTTGATTTGATTCTTTACGGGCATGACCATTCAAGCAATATCGAAGAGGTTGTGACAAAATCCGGCCATACAGTTCCTTGCGTTAATCCCGGCTGCTATGCATACAGCGTAGCTGTTGTTGATGTTTCTTTTCAGATAGATGACAATGGCGATGTTTCTGGCCATACAACCCAATGCGCCCTTAATTATATAGGAACACTTCACAATCAGCACGCTATTTCGTTCAAGAAGCATTTCTCTTACCCTTTCAACGAGGTGAAACGTTTTGCCACTCAAAAGATTGGGAATTTCCTGAATAGGGTGGATGTCACAGAGGCATATTTCGGCTCTTCAGCCTATATAGACCTGATTCAGTCGCTGCAATTGAAAATCAGTTCTGCAGATCTCTCCTTTACTGCCCCACTCTTTTTTAATGCAGCTATCGAAGCAGGGGACATAAAAGTGAGTAACTTGTTTGATTTGTACAGGTTTGAAGACCATCTTTACACGCTTGTCTTGACGGGCCAAGAAATCAAGAATTATCTCGAAATGAGCTACGTGGGCTGGACACAACAGATGCAATCGCCTGAAGACTCCATGCTGCTCATTAGCCCGATGAAGAGCAATCCTGAGCGCATGGGCTTTAAGAATTTCATTTTCAACTTTGATTCTGCAGCAGGAATCTGCTATGAGGTTGACGTGAGAAAGCCTGAGGGAGAGAAAATCCATATTATTTCCAAGGAAAATGGAGAGCCTTTTCTGATGGAAGAGCTTTATACCGTTGCCATGACCGCCTATCGCGCCAATGGCGGCGGAGAACTTTTGACAAAAGGTGCAGGACTGTCAAAAGAGGAAATAGAATCGCGCATCACCAGCGTCAGCGAACACGATATACGTCACTATCTGATGGAGTATATTAAAGAATGTGGGACAATCAATCCCAAGCCTAAAAACCATTGGCGATTCATACCAGAAGATTGGGTTGCGCAAGCCAGAGAGAGAGAATATAAGATTCTTTTTGGAGAGTGAGAAGAATCAGTACATGATTTCTGCAAGCGAATGTTTGCCCATCATTCTGCTTTGATCCACATCGCCTCGTATGCCCTTCACTCTGCCTGTAGCTGTATATTGCCACATCAAGTAGTCATCATCTCCACTTAGCACAGGTTCCTCAAATGTGTAAGAGGCGATGAAGTACTTGTAGGTACGAAGGCGCGAATTGCTGTATATATGTTTGTTGTAGAAGTTTCTTCCTGTATAGATGATTGGTTTTTTCCCATACTCCTTTTCCAGCAAGTCACACAACTCCAGCAGACGCCTCTGAAACAATCTGACAGAAACGCCTTTGATAACCTCTGCATCGATAAGAGGAAGCAAATCCTGACTTTTCGTGTCCACTTTCGAGACAAACAACTTAAACTGTTCCCTTGCTGAGAGATTAGGGCGAAAAAATAGGTAGCTGCCTACTTTCAACCCCACTCTTTTGCATTCACGAAAATTATAGGCATAAGTATCATCAACCATCTTCACACCCTCTGTAGCTTTCAGATACACATAATGCACATTGGGGTCTTTAGCCACTTCGTCCCAATTCACCCTGCCTTGATAGTGGCTCACATCAATGCCATGCACTTCTTCTCCTGCGGATTTAAGCGCCAGCATAGGCATTTCCAATGCCCCCGGATGCCTGTCAGGCTTTGCTTTCTTGGCGATAGGGTCAGGGAATATCTCAGGAATGACGAACTCTGCCTCTTTCTGCTTGTCCGTCTTCTTCCCTTTCTGTGCCCACATGACTGGGAAGCAGAACAGAAGGCATATTGATAATAGGATTTTTATATATAAATGTGTGGTTTGTGCCATAACAAGTGTGATTTTCATTACAAATTTAATCTTTTTAGTTCTAATTTACAACTTATCTGAAGGCTCTTTGAGATTTTAATGATTTTAAAGGCTTCTTAAACTCTTTATATCATAAATAATGAGTAATTTTGAAGCAGTTTTGAAACAGAAGGAATGGAAACGAGCTTGACATATTGGTTTATTTTCATAGGCAATGCCTTGCTTCTTGAGCGTGATGGCGACAATTACAGAGTACCTTGCTGCTCTGCCCCGCCATTGCCGCTGAAAGATTGGACACCCCAACAAGAGCTACCCCCATTAGACGGAATTTCTTGCTTGGCTTGCCGAGTCGACTTGCCGCCAGCAGACAGTTCCCATTGGGTGTCTATGGGGCTTAGAGAGACATGGAATGTTCTTCCTTTTCAATTCTATAATATGGCAGGTAAAGCCTACGAATTGATTTATTGGGACAGCAACACAAAATACTGTGGCTTTTGTGGAGCGCCCATGAAAAGAGACACCCCTATCAGCAAGAAATGTACCCATTGCGGCAAGGAGGTTTGGCCACAAGTAAGCCCTGCCATCATCGTTCGTATTCGCAAGGGAGACGATATCCTGCTAGTGCATGCTCGCAACTTCCGCAGAAGCGAGATGTACGGCCTTGTTGCTGGCTTTGTGGAGACGGGCGAGACGCTAGAGGATTGCGTTATGCGCGAAGTAAAAGAAGAGGTGGGTCTTGACATTCAAAACATCCGTTACTTTGGCAGCCAGCCATGGCCATATCCATGTGGAATCATGATTGGATTCACTGCTGATTATGCTGGTGGAGAACTACAGATACAGCAAGAAGAACTGAGCCACGCAAGATGGTTCAATCGCCATCAGCTGCCACCCATCCCTGACAAGATGTCTATCGCAAGACGCCTGATTGACGATTACATATTCGAAACAAGTTCAAACAAGTAAAAATATTTATTATACTTATAAGTCATGAAAAGAAACAGCATCATCATTCTATTTTTAACAGTCCTCGTTTTAGTCAGCAGCTGCAACAGCGCGTACCAAGCCTCTAGTGGAATTTCTGGAGCCCTGCTTGGCGGCAGCGTAGGTGAAACCGTTGGCTTCCTGACCGGGCATGGCCGTTTCCGTGGCGAGAATGCCGCGCTTGGCAATCTTGTCGGCATGGGAGTAGGCGCCGTGCTTGGCGTGGGAATCGCATCTCAGATAGAGAAAAACGAGCGTGCAGCCGACGTGCAGTATACAGAGGAGTCGTATGACAGCTATCAGACAAATGGAGGCGCATACATGGGCGCAGTATCTGAAGCATCTGTCAGCATTTCAGACCTCAACTACATGGATGGAAATGGAGACGGCTACCTTTCCAAGAACGAAACAATCAAGATAGAAGGATTCATCACCAACACCTCTGGCAACAGGCTCAACAACATCGTCATCTATCTGACGGTCGACAACGAAAAGAACTACAGCGTTTCACCCTCATTAACCACATCGCTGGAAAAAGGACAAAAAATCCGTTACACAGGTCGTGTCCATTGCAAAAAGGCGCATAAGAGCAAAGTTGTCAATGTGCAGCTGAACGTGGCGCAAAACGAAAGCAAGCAAGCGAGCAGCCGTTTGAGCATAGGGCTGAAATAACCCTGAATATTGGGGATGAGCACCTGCAAAGTCACCCGCTCCCCAACAGACAACTATAAAACCGGCGATACCATTTTAATACACCTCTGCAGGTTTTTCAGCTTGCAGAGGTCTTGTTATTATGATGAACGGCGTATCGTAATTACGATGCAGGGCATAACGTAATTGCGATGAAAGGTGCAGTGTTCTTCTGGTACAAAGGGGTGCAAAAGACAGATGCGCAGCAGCCATCAATTTGCAACAGCGATGCCTCTTTCTTCGTGCTCCGATTGACTCCCCAAGTTCCTATTTCCACACAAAGCATATTCGCAAATGAAAATATATGGCTTGAAGTGCATAAAAAAAACAATTCTTTGATTTAATATCACAAGAAATAACTAACTTTGCATCTAATATGTAAGAAAGGCAATGCACCCTTGCGTGCACAATGGCGAATGAACACAAAGTTTCAAAAGCATCAATAAGTTTATATCAATAAAAATTAGAAGAAAAATGGCTGACACTAAAAAAATCAAGACAGCGCTTGTATCAGTATTTCACAAAGACGGACTTGACGAACTCCTCGCAGAGCTCAACAAAAACGGAGTAAAATTCTTATCAACTGGTGGAACACAGGCATTTATCGAAAGCCTCGGCTACCCATGCCAGAAGGTGGAAGACCTGACAACATACCCTTCTATTCTGGGCGGACGCGTAAAAACACTCCACCCAAAAGTATTTGGAGGAATACTTGGACGTCGTGAGCTGGAAAGCGACCAGCAGGAGATGGCCAAATATGAAATTCCAGAGATTGACCTGGTCATCGTTGACCTCTATCCTTTCGAAGAGACAGTAGCCAGCACAAACGACGAGCCAACCATCATCGAGAAGATTGACATAGGCGGCATCTCGCTCATCCGTGCAGCAGCAAAGAACTTCAACGATGTAGTCATCGTGCCAAGCAAGGCTGAATACAAGCCGCTGCTCGACATCGTAAAGGCACAAGGCGCAGAAACGACAAAGGCTCAGCGCAAGCAATTTGCAGAAAGAGCATTCGCCACATCAAGCCATTACGACACAGCCATTCATGACTACTTTACGAAATAAGCCACAGACGAATATATAAAGAATTGAACTAAGCATGGGATTTTTCTCTTTGACACAAGATATTGCGATGGACCTTGGCACCGCAAACACCATCATCACCTGCAACGGCAAGATTGTGGTGGACGAGCCTTCGGTCGTAGCGCTGGACAAGAAAAACAACAAGATGATTGCCGTGGGTAAAAAGGCAAAGATGATGTACGAAAAGACCCACGAGAACATTCGTACATGCAGACCGCTGCGTGATGGCGTAATCGCCGACTTCTATGCCTGCGAACAAATGATGCGCGGACTCATCAAGATGGTCAAGACGGGACACCACCTCTTCACCCCTTCCCTGCGCATGGTCATCGGCGTTCCCTCAGGCTCTACAGAAGTAGAGCTTCGTGCTGTGCGCGACAGCGCTGAGCACTCAGGTGGACGCGATGTTTACCTCATCTTCGAGCCAATGGCAGCAGCCATCGGATGCGGCATCGACGTAGAAGCACCCGAAGGACAGATGATTGTCGACATAGGTGGAGGTTCAACAGAAATTGCAGTCATCTCGCTGGGAGGTATCGTCAGCAACAACTCCATCCGTGTAGCAGGCGACGAACTCACTGCAGACATCCAGGAATACATGTCACGCCAGCACAACGTAAAAGTGTCAGAACGAATGGCTGAGCGAATCAAAATCAATGTAGGCTCTGCCCTCACAGACTTAGGCGAAGACGCGCCGGAAGACTTCATTGTATACGGCCCAAACCGCATTACCGCTCTCCCAATGGAAATCTCCGTCTGCTACCAAGAGATTGCTCACTGCATAGACAAGACAATCGCAAAAATCGAGACAGCCGTGCTTCAAGCGCTTGAGCAGACCCCACCTGAGTTGTATGCCGACATCGTCAAGAACGGAATCTGGCTGACGGGAGGAGGCGCTCTGCTGAGAGGCCTCGACAAGCGTCTTACAGACAAAATCCAAATTCAATTCCACATCAACGAAGACCCGCTGCACTCTGTGGCAAAAGGTACAGGCATAGCCCTCAAGAACGTTAACAACTTCCAGTTCCTCATGAGATAATGTGCCCATGCGAGCACTGATTGACTTAATCATAAAAAGCAAGCACTGGTTTGTATTCCTGCTGCTCGAAGCTATCAGCCTGCTGTTTCTCTTCAGCCATACAGGATACCAAAAAAGCGTTTACTTCACAACAGCTAATGACGTGGTAGGAGCAACCTACAACGTCATTAGTAGCATAACGTCCTATCTTCATCTGCAACAGGAAAACCAGTCACTTGAACAAGCGAACGAGCAACTGCGACGGCAGCTACACGAGATGGAGCACCAGATGGCAGAGATGCGTCTTGACAGCCTCTGCAAAAATCCATGGACAGACAGCAGCTACGACCTCATCAACGCACAAGTTGTCAATGCCACCCTGCACAAATCCAACAATCTGCTGACCATCAACAAAGGAGAAGCAGACGGAGTGAAACCAGAAATGGGAGTCGTATGCTCACAAGGAGTGGTAGGCATCGTGTACATGACAAGCCAACACTACAGTATCGTCATGCCCATACTGAACGTCAACAGCAAAATAAGCTGCCGCTTGCGCCATTCAGAGCATTTCGGCTCGCTCATTTGGGAGAGAGGGCAAGACAACATCGCCTATGTAACCAACATCCCACGGCATGCAGAGGTCACCTTGAAGGATACGGTAGAAACCAACGGATATTCAGACATCTTCCCCTCTGGCATCCCCATAGGAAAGGTTCAACGCATCAGCGACTCCCCCGATGGCATATCCTACCTGATACGCATCACTCTCTTCACAGACTTTGCAACCCTCCGCAACGTATCTGTCATCACCAACTATCAGTCAGAAGAACGCCAGCAGCTAGAACAGCAAGCGCAGCAAGAAAAGCAATAAAGCAAGAAATCAGAAAAAAGCAGAGAGCACTCTTTCATAAAAAGCAACCCTAAAAACGTCAGCCAGATGAGTTCTACATTCCTACTACGCATCGCAAGGTTGTTGATTATCATGTTTTTCCAAATCACGATATTCAACTACACCCATTTGCTGGGATACGCAACCCCCTTGGCCATCGGGTACATGCTCATCTGCTTTCAGCGCAACACATCGCGAACAGGAATACTGCTTTGGGGATTCGTGACAGGCTTCCTCTTCGACTCCTTCAGCAATACGGCAGGAATGGCCGCCGCTGCTTGCACCCTGACAGCCATGGTGCAACCCAGCCTGCTCAGCATGTTCACGCCCCGAGATGCAGCAGAAGACATGACGCCAACATTCCAAACCTTAGGTTTCAAGAACTATTTCTTCTATACGCTCCTATTGATTTCCATTCTGCATAGCGCCTTCTATCTTCTGGACGCGTTCACGCTGGCTGATTGGCAGCTGACAGCTATATCCATTGGGGCAAGCAGCTTATTCACCACGCTCATCGTCTTTTGCATAGAACTATTTGTGCGCCCTCGCAAGCAAACAAAATATTATAGCTGACGGCCATGAAGGACCATATCTATGATTATAGAAAATTCGTCATTGGCGGCATTGCGCTCGTCATCGTCCTCTGCTACATCGCTCGCCTTGCTTACTTGCAGCTGTCAGACGACGAATACAAGGCGCGAGCCGAAAGCAATGCATTTCTCAACAACATCATATTCCCTTCACGCGGAGTCATCTACGACCGCAATGGCGAGCTGCTCGTCTATAATCAGCCAGCATACGACATCATGGTAGTCATGCGCGAAATGCAGCACCTTGACACCCTCGACTTCTGTCACACCTTGGGAATCACGCCAGAAGAGTTTGAGAGCCGAATGGCGACTATCAAGGACAGACGGAAAAACCCTGGCTATTCAACCTACACGCAACAGCTATTCCTCTCACAAATACCCAGCGAGGAGTTCAGCTATTTCCAAGAAAAGCTCTTCCGTTTCCCAGGTTTTTATGTGCGAGAGCGAACCATACGCAGATACGCCACCGAGCACGCAGCTCACATATTGGGCGACGTAGCAGAAGTTTCGTCAGCCGATGTAGAGCGAGACGAATATTACGACCCTGGAGATTACATCGGGAAACAAGGAGTTGAACGCAGCTATGAAAAAGAGCTGAGAGGACAAAAAGGAGTAGAAGTGCTGCTGCGCGATGCCCGCGGCCGCATTCAAGGCCACTATCAAGATGGCGCCCTTGACCGCAAGCCCGTACCAGGCAAGAACCTGACCCTCTCCATCGACATCAAGCTACAGCAGCTGGGAGAGTACCTGATGAACGGAAAGATGGGCTCCATTGTTGCCATAGAGCCAGCAACAGGAGAAATCCTCTGCATGGTGAGCGCGCCCAGCTATGACCCCCACCGCATGGAAGGCAAGCAGCGAGGGGCACAAATGCTAGAGATGCAGCGCGACCCTATGAAGCCGATGCTCAACCGCGCCATATCAGGAACCTATCCCCCAGGCTCAACCTTCAAGATTTCCCAAAGCCTGACCTTTCTTCAAGAAGGCGTCATATCCCCCTCCACCCTCTACCCTTGTGTAGGAGGCTTCAGGTTTGGACGCCTGCATTTAGGCTGCCATGCACACGGCGCTCCCCTGCCGCTGGTTCCAGCCATCGCAACCTCCTGCAACAGCTTCTTCTGCTGGGGACTCTATCACATGTTTGGCAACCGAAAAAAATACGACAGCACCCAAGATGCCATGACGCGCTGGAAAGACCACATGGTCAGCATGGGCTTTGGCTACAAGCTAGGGGTAGATCTCCCTGGCGAAGCCCGAGGCATGATACCCAACGCCGCGTATTATGACCGCCGCTTAGGGAAATCATGGTCAGCGCTGTCCGTCATCTCCATATCCATCGGCCAAGGAGAGGTAACTTTAACCCCGTTGCAGATAGCAAACCTGGGGGCGACAGTCGCAAACAGAGGATACTACATCACCCCCCATGTTGTGAAAAAAGTAGAAGGAAGCGCAGTAGCAGACAGCTTGCTGAAGAAGCACAAGACGATGGTGGACGAAAGCTATTACAAGATAGCCGTCGAAGGCATGCGAAGCGCCGTGACAGGCGGAACCTGCCGAGCTGCAAACAGCCTGCAATACGAAGTGTGCGGCAAGACAGGAACTGCACAAAACAGAGGGCAAGACCACTCCGTGTTCATGGGATTCGCCCCCAAAGAGAATCCACAGATTGCCATCGCCGTATATGTTGAGAACGGCGGATTTGGCGCCACCTACGGAGTGCCCATCGGAGCACTGATGATGGAGCAGTACATCAATGGTGCCCTGTCGCCTGAGAGTGAAAAGAAAGCAGAAACATTCCACAACAAGCACATCGACTATGGAACAAGAGAAAGGTAAGAAAGGCATATTCCAGAGCATCGACTGGGTCACTATCCTTCTCTATGTAATACTCATCGCGTGGGGATGGTTCAGCGTTTGTGGTGCTTGCTACGACTTCAACAACCCGGACCTGTTCAGCTGGGAGACCAACTCAGGCAAGCAAATCGTATGGGCAGCGACCTCTCTGGTGCTGGCTACGGTTCTGATGCTCATCGAGAAAAAATTCTACGACACAGCAGCCTACGTCATCTATGCAGGACTGATGCTGCTGCTCATCGTCACCATAGCCATTGCCCCTGACACGAAAGGTTCGCGTTCATGGCTTCCCATTGGCCCAGTCAAGCTACAGCCTGCCGAATTCGCCAAGTTCGCCGTAGCCTTAGCCTTAGGGAAACTCATGGGCGAATACGGGTTCAATATCAAAAGGAGCAAAGACATCGGCAAAGCCATCGCATTGATAGTCACGCCCATGATTCTCATCATCTGCCAGAAAGAGACAGGTTCCGCACTGGTTTACTTCGCCTTTTTCCTCACCCTCTACCGCGAGGGAATGACCGGTTCGCTGCTGTTCTGCGGCTTTGCTTGCGTCATCTACTTTGTCGCAGGAATGAAATTCAGCGAAGACTACATCGCCAACATGCCCGTATCCATCGGAGAATTTACCGTTCTGCTCCTCTCCATGGTTTTCACCATAGGCATGGTATGGGTGTACTGCCGCAATCTGTTGGCAGTCAAGATACTCTCATTCACCAGCCTGGGCGTGACCGCCCTCGCCATGCTGTTTTCCATCTACGTCATCCCGTTCAACGTATGCCATGTAATGGTCGGGCTCTGCCTGCTCATGATTGGCTATGTCATAGGGCTCGCCATCTACACGCACATATACAAATATGCGCTCATCGCCCTGTTCGCCATCCTTTCCACCTCGTTTTTCTACATCAGCAATACCATCCTGCAACACATGGCGCCCCACCAGCGCACCCGCATAGAAGTGCTGCTCGGCAAGAAAGACGACCCCCGAGGCGCCGGGTACAATGTCAATCAAGCCAAGATAGCCATAGGCTCAGGAGGAGTCTATGGCAAGGGATTCTTGAACGGCACGCAGACCAAGCTCAAGTACGTACCCGAACAGCACACCGACTTCATCTTCTGCACCGTAGGCGAAGAAGAAGGCTTCATTGGTGCCGCAGGCGTGCTCATCGTTTACCTCTTCTTCATCTGGCGCCTCATAGCTGTAGCCGAACGGCAGCCCGACATCTCGGGCAGAGTTTACGGCTATTGCGTGCTGAGCATCTTCCTTTTCCATGTGTTCATCAACATCGGCATGGTGTTAGGACTCACCCCTGTCATAGGCATCCCTCTCCCCTTCTTCAGCTATGGCGGCTCCTCCCTGTGGGGATTCACCATCCTGCTGTTCATCCTTCTCAGAATGGATGCTGAACGAAACATAAAAAGAACCTGAGCAGCTGTAGGTTGTTTCTGATGTCTCTGAACAATACGATAATTCGCCATGGGGGGAGGACCTAATCTCTTTCCTAAGAAAGTTGACTATTTTCCAGAATGCATTGGCTCACTTCTTAATAAGACGTGATTCGATATAAAGATTCTGCCTCGCAGAGGCACTACAATAAACTTATTTTTGTCGTATCGAACTCGCCTTTCCAAACATCCGCGACACTTGTCAGGCACTGACACTTCAGCATGGAGGCACAGGGCATTTTCACCTTGTGCCTCTTTTCTTTTTGAGGAGGGCTGGGCAAGTGGCTTCAAACGCACACCGTGCAGGCAAGGTTTCAGACACCGTGTGCATAATAACACGAACACCCTGTGCCTATTATTTCCGACACGGGCGGCATGTATGAATATCAACGCTTTAGATTTTTGGAAGGGAAAGGGCACAAAAAGCGTACCCGAGAGGTGCGCCATGCCGTACTCGAGGGATACGATACGTTATCAAAAGTCAGTTCGATATAACAAAATATGTTTATTGTAGTGCCTCTGCAAGGCTGAATCGCATAACGACTCTTTGTATCGAACTGACGTTTTATTTGAGACTTCCATAATTTTACTATTATGAACGTCAGCGCATTGGATTTCAAGTACAGGATTGGGCACTTTTCCTAAAGAGACCGGGAAAGGATAGAGAGAAGCATTATGACAACAAATAGATGTTTCTTCCACGTTTATCTTTCCCATTCGTTTGTCTATTTCGTTATTTTTTCGTACTTTTGCATGTTTTTAGCACTGTTTTTGTAGAAATTTAATCTTCAACACATATACATAAAGAAAAATGGAAAGAGACAACGCAATTTTCTCTCTCATCGAGAAAGAGCATCAGCGCCAGCTGAAAGGCATCGAATTGATTGCATCGGAAAACTTCGTGAGCGAACAGGTAATGGAAGCTATGGGCAGCTACTGCACAAACAAGTATGCTGAGGGCTATCCGGGTCACCGCTACTATGGCGGCTGCCAGGTGGTGGACGAAATCGAGCAGCTGGCCATCGACCGCGCTTGTGAGCTCTTCGGCGCTGAATTTGGCAATGTGCAGCCTCACTCTGGCGCACAGGCTAACGCTGCCGTGTTCCTCGCTGTGCTGAAGCCTGGCGACGTGTTCATGGGTCTGAACCTTGACCACGGCGGTCACCTTTCTCACGGCTCTCTCGTCAATACATCAGGCATCCTCTACAAGCCTGTGGGATACAACCTCAGCAAGGAGACTGGCCGCGTGGATTACGACGAGATGGAGGCGCTGGCCAAGGAGCACAAGCCAAAGCTCATTGTGGGCGGTGGCTCTGCATATAGCCGCGAATGGGACTATGCACGCATGAGAAAAATTGCTGACGAGGTGGGCGCGCTGCTGATGATTGACATGGCGCATCCTGCTGGCCTCATTGCTGCTGGCTTGCTGGAGAACCCTGTGAAGTACGCGCACATCGTGACTACGACAACTCACAAGACACTGCGCGGTCCTCGCGGCGGTTTGATTCTGCTGGGCAAGGACTTTGACAACCCATGGGGATACACCACTCCGAAGGGCGTGGTGAAGAAGATGTCGCAGCTCATCAACTCTGCCGTATTCCCTGGACAGCAGGGCGGTCCGCTGGAGCACGTCATCGCAGCCAAGGCTGTGGCTTTTGGCGAGGCGCTGAAGCCTGAGTTCAAGGAGTATGCTGCACAGGTGAAGAAGAATGCTGCTGTGCTGGCCGACGAGCTGACGAAGCGTGGCTTCGCTATCGTGAGCGGCGGCACTGACAACCACTCTATGCTGGTTGACCTCCGCACGAAGTATCCTGAACTGACTGGCAAGGTTGCTGAGAATGCGCTGGTGGCTGCTGACATCACTATCAACAAGAACATGGTGCCATTTGACACTCGCTCGGCATTCCAGACTTCTGGTTTCCGACTCGGTACACCTGCTATCACCACTCGCGGCGCGAAAGAGGACCTCATGGTGAAGATTGCTGCATGGATTGAGGAGGTGCTGAACGCTCCAGAGGATGAGGCAGTCATTGCAAAGGTTCGCGGCGAGGTGAACGAGACGATGAAGGGATACCCTCTCTTTGCTTGGTAATTGACAACGGACGACCGACTACGGACTGCGGACAGAGTCCGTCGCCAATTCTCAATTATCAATTATCAATTTGATACAACCGTAAAATGGCAAAGACTCCACTCATAGGCATGACGATGGAAGAGTTGCAGGACGTGTGCCTGCAACTCTCTATGCCTAAGTTCACGGCCAAGCAGATGGCGCAGTGGATTTACGGCAAGCATGTGCATGCTATCGATGAAATGACCAACCTCTCGAAGGGAAACCGCGAGAAGTTGGATTCATTGTTTTGTGTGGGGTGCTCTGCCCCGCTGGAAACCAGCAGGAGCGTGGACGGAACTATCAAGTATCTGTTCCCGACCGAAAGCGGCAAGTTTGTGGAGACGGTTTACATTCCTGACGGCGACCGCGCCACGCTGTGTGTGAGCTGTCAGGTGGGCTGCAAGATGAACTGCCTCTTTTGCCAAACGGGCAAGCAGGGATGGCAGGGAGACTTGACGGTGGGGGACATCCTCAACCAAATCTATACTGTCGACCAGCTGATGGCTCAAGAGGGAGGAACGCCGCTGAGCAACATCGTCTATATGGGGCAAGGAGAGCCGCTCGACAATATTGACAATGTGCTGAAGTCTGCTGAGATTCTGACTGCCGACTACGGCTGGGCGTGGAGCCCCCGACGAATCACCATCTCTACGGTGGGACTGAAAAAGAACATGCGGAGGCTGCTTGACGAGTGCGAATGCCACATTGCCGTGTCTCTTCACTCCCCCATCCACGAGCAGCGCCTGCAGCTGATGCCTGCCGAGAAGCAGTTCCCGATAGCTGATGTTGTGGCGATGCTGAAAGAATATGACTGGAGCCACCAGCGGCGCATCACGTTTGAATACACCATGTTTGGCGGCGCCAACGACTCGATGCTGCATGCCAAGGAACTGAGGAGGCTGCTGGGAGGCATGGATTGCCGTGTCAACCTCATCAGATGGCATCAGGTGCCTGATGTCCCTCTGAAAGAAGTGCAGTTGAGCGCGATGGAACGTTTCAGAGACTACCTGAACAGTCATGGCATCACAACAACCATTCGCGCCTCAAGAGGGCAAGACATCTGGGCTGCGTGTGGTCTTTTATCAACTAAGAAACAAATTGAAAATCAAACTATATGAAACTAAAACTTGTAGCAATGCTTTTACTGGCAGCATGCGTTTTCGCTGCTTGTGGAGAAGACCCTGCAAAGGAGAAGCGGCAAAGAAGAACGGGCAACCTGCTAACCCCTGCCTCTTCCGGCAACCCTTACGAGGTAATGGTCGTGGCTGATGACAGCGTGTGGACAGGATATGCAGGAAGAGCACTGCAAACGATTCTTGACAAGCCGCTGAGAGGACTGCCGCAGGATGAGCCGCAGTTTCATAAGAGCCATGTGGAGAAGGCGCACTACAACAGAATCACGAACCTGTTTCGCAACATTGTACGCATTAACATCGGCAATGAATTTACGCAAGCGAAGATGAAGGTGGAAAAGGACGTGCATTCTATTCCTCAATTGATTATCACGGTCAATGCCCCCAATCAGGTAGAGGCGTCTATCTACATCACGGAGCATACGG
This sequence comes from Bacteroidales bacterium, assembly GCA_030528885.1. Taxonomy (GTDB): domain Bacteria; phylum Bacteroidota; class Bacteroidia; order Bacteroidales; family Bacteroidaceae; genus Minthosoma. The sequence continues at coordinate 41,171 of JAUMXY010000016.1, forward strand.
GTGAAATAGAAAGCCTGCTTGTCAGCGAGGAAATCAACCGTGCGGCAAACGACCTCTATTTCGAGCACAACATCAAATTTTCTAAGGCTGTCAAAGAGATGTTTGGCTGTGAAATGTATATCCCAGTGGACATCAAAAAGATGAAAAAGGGAGAAGACTTCATCTGGGCAAGCAACGACGGCATTACTTCCATACAGAACATATGCATCTACTCGTTGCCTTATGTCAGCGAGAAGATGTTTACCAAGAAACCATACATCGCGCTGCGCGACACTATCATGAAACGTAACATTCCAGGAGAAAAGCCTGGCATGTGGATGCAGACAAACCCAGAGTTTGTGTGGACAAAGAACATTAGCGTGGCAGGACAGTACGCCATGGAGGCGCGCGGACTCTGGGAAATGCGCAATGACGCCATGGGAGGTCCTTTTGTGAGCCATTCAAGAATTGACAGCAAGAACGGACGCGTCATCGTGGTTGAAGGCTTTGTCTATGCTCCTGAGAAGATGAAGCGCACGATGATCAGAAGGCTCGAAGCAGCGCTATACACATTAGAAACACCTAAAGAAGAAGAAAATGGAACGAATTAAAATAGGAATCACGCATGGCGACATCAATGGCGTCGGCTATGAACTGATATTGAAGACTTTTCAGACTGAAGAGATGTGCGCTCTCTGCACACCAGTCATTTACGGCTCGCCAAAGTCTGCCACATACCACAGGAAGGCCATCGGCATTCAAACAAATTTCCAGGTGATAGAAACAGCCGAGCAGGCAAAGAGCGGACATCTGAACATGATTAACTGCTTCGACGAGGAGGAACAGAAAATAGAAATTGGACAAGCAACGGAGGAAGCTGGAGCTGCAGCGCTTAAGGCTTTGAACATGGCGATGGAAGACTTGAGGCTGGACGCCATTGATGCGCTTGTGACTGCCCCACTCAACAATAGCACCATCAAACTCGATAACGGAGAGGCTTTCCCGGGGCAGACTGCCTATATCGAGAAGTGCATCGGAGAAGGAAGAAAAGCACTCAAGCTATTCATCTGCAATAATCTTCGCATAGCGCTTGCCACAGACAAAATGCCAGTGGCTGACATCCCGTCACACATCACACGCGACACCATTGCAGAGAAGCTTGTCGTACTGCACAACACGCTGAAGAGAGACTTCTTCATCGACAACCCACGCATCGCAGTATTGGCTCTCAACCCATGCATAGACGGCGCTGAAGAAAAGAATACGATAGCGCCTGTGGTGGAAGAGCTTTTCAAACGAGGAGTACGATGCATGGGGCCATACATCACCGAGGAATTCCTCAATGCTGGCAACCACGAGCACTTCGACGCTATCCTTGCCATGTATTACGACCAAGGCGTCTCTGCATTTAAGACCATTGCACAGCACGAAGGCATCAACTACACGGCAGGACTGCCCGTTATCAGAACAGCGCCCTGCACTGCTGTCTGCTACGAGGCTGCTGGCAAGAACGAGACTGACGAACAGGCGTTCCGACAGGCTGTCTATGCAGCTATTGACGCAGCAAGAACCCGTGCGCGATTTGACCAAGAGCGCAGCAACCCGCTGAAAAAGCAATATTTTGAGAAACGTGACGACTCTGACAAACTGAAACTTGACCAGGCTACAGAAGAGGAATAACGGACACTAAGGCTTAGCAAGCGAAATGAGGAATAAAACAAGAAATATTTTCTTCGTATTCGGCATCATTGCAATCATTGTCATGCTATTCACCTTCAAGGTGTCATTTGCCGAATTGTGGGCTGACATTCTTCATGCAGGATACTGGCTCGTCGCCATCTTGGGGCTTTGGGTAATTCTCTACATCATGAACGCCTATGCCTGGAGAATCATCATACGAGGGTCGGGGGACTGCTCTATCCCTTTCTGGAAAATCCTGAAGGTGACAATCACAGGTTTTGCCCTCAACTATGCCACCCCTGCAGGATTGATGGGAGGAGAGCCTTATAAGATTCTGGAGGTAAAGCCGTACATCGGGACACAGAGAGCTACATCCAGCGTGCTTCTCTTTGCTATGATGCACATCTTTTCGCATTTCTGCTTCTGGGCTACAAGCATCATTGTGTATGTTGCTCTGGCCATGAACGGAATAACCTCACTGGGGACAGGAATGGGTATTATATTGCTGCTAATGGCGATTTTTTGCGGAGGCGGAATCTATCTCTTCATCCGAGGATACAAGAACGGAATGGTCGTTAAGATGCTCACCTGCATCAGCCACATTCCAGGACTAAAGACATGGACGCGCACACTCATCGAGACTCACAAGGAAGACTTGCAAAAGATTGACATACAAATATCTGAACTGCACTCACAAAACAGAAAGAGTTTCTATGCCAGTTTTGGACTTGAGTATGTAGGCAGAATACTGCAAAGCTGTGAAATCTACTTCATGCTCATTCTTTTTGAAGCTGGCGATGGAGGTATGCTGACTTTTGTCTACTCCTTCCTCATCCTGTCGTTCACCAGTTTGTTTGCCAATCTGCTGTTCTTCATGCCGCTGCAGTTAGGAGGCAGAGAAGGCGGTTTTGCCATGTCGGTGGCACAAATGGGCATGACGGCGGACATCGGCATGTTTGTCAGCATCATCTGCCGTGTGCGAGAGCTTGTATGGACAGCCATCGGCCTTCTGCTCATGAAAGTGGGCAACAACTTTTCTACACCCTCAACCGAGAAAACAAACTAAAATGAACATATTAGGCATAAGCAGAGGAACCAAATTTTCGCCCAATTTAGCTAATAGCGACGCTGCTATATTTGCTACCGTGGTGGAAGAATTGAAAGGGTTGGGTCATGAGGTCAAGACCATCCATGAGGATGAGATTCTCCAATATGATTACACCCCTTTCGACCGCATCTTTACGATGGCAAGAGACGGGGAGTCACTAGAAACATTAAGGGTGGAGCTGAGCAAAGAAACACTGCAAAAATTCATCAATTCAATAGCAGGAGCACTCACCTGTACAAACAAATCGTCCGTTGCAGCCATCATGCTCGAAGCGGGCATACCGCAGCCAAACTTCTGCAATGGGCAGAAGCGTACTCTGCTCAAAAGTTTCGTGGAGAACTATAATGAATTGAATGTGCCAATATGGTTGAAGAATAGCGACAGCAGCGCTATAACGGCAGATGACACCATCTTCTGCCAAACAGAAGAGGAATGCCGCAATGCGCTACTTAATTTTGAATCGAGAGGTGTTGACACATGGATTGCGCAAGAACACCAGAAGGGAGATCTCATCAAGTTCTATGGTGTTGAGGGAACTGATTTCTTCCACTGGAATTACGCAAGTTCTGGACATTCTAAATTTGGGCACGAAAAGATAAACGGAAAAGAGAAAGGATATCGGTTTAATGCTGAGAACATCAAGCGCTATGCCGACCTTATGGCCAAGAAGCTTAGCGTACCCATCTATGGCGGGGATGTCATCATTGACGAGGAAGGACATTTCTGGTTTATCGACTTCAATGATTTCCCCAGCTTCTCTATCTGCCGCAGTGAAGCAGCCAAAGCTATTGCAGAACGAATCATCCAATGATTCTTCTACACATTATTGAATAAATAATAAAAGAACTTTTCCCCGATGCAAGAGAAAATACAATCCACAATAAAATCTAATGATACGGAAGAATGGCTCGATACGGTATGGACAAGACCTATCGGATACCAATGGGCGCGATTCTTTAATCATTTTGATATTCATCCCAACACCGTCACAATCCTGTCGATGATTATCGGTGCTGCTTCGGCTTTCTTCTTCGCAAAAGGCAGCTATCGTACAGAAGGCTCTGAAGGGCTTATCTACAATATCATCGCAGTTTTATTGTTGGCATGGGCTAATTTCTATGACAGTGCAGATGGGCAGTTGGCAAGAATGTCTGGGAAAAAGACGCAGCTTGGAAGGATTCTTGATGGAGCAGCAGGAGATGTTTGGTTCTTTTTCATCTATCATGCTCTCGTTTTCCGTTTCTATCTACACCATAGCCTCGAATTCCAATGGTTGGGGATAGAAGATAACTCCCAGAATACCCTCATTGCCACAGGTATACTATATATAATCGCATGGTTTTCAGGAATCTGCTGTCATGGCCGTCAATGCGGACTTGCTGATTATTACAGACAAATTCATCTGTTCTTCTTGAAAGGTAAGGAGGGAAGCGAGCTGGACAACTCTGTACAACAACAACAGCTCTATGACCAAACGCCGTGGAAAGGGAATGTCATCCAAAAGCTATTCCTGAAAACGTATGTTAACTATACTCGTAATCAGGAGAAGCAGACACCTGAATTCCAGAAGATGATGACTTCCTTAAAGGAGAAGTACAATACAATAGACAAGATACCGCAAGACTTTCGGAACAAATTTCGTTTTCGTAGCTTGCCCTTGATGAAATGGACTAATATTCTGACATTCAACACACGGGCTATTGCTCTTTATATATCTTGTCTCATTGATTTGCCATGGTTGTATATCGCATTCGAAATATTTATCATGACTGCCTTGTATCTGTATATGCAACATACACATGAAGGGATTTGCAAAAAACTGAGAAAGGAACTAAAAAGTTGATTTAACAGATTGATAGAAAATGATTCAAGCTATTATATTTGACTACGGAGGCACCATAGATACGAATTCCACTCACTGGAGCGAAGTGCTTTGGGAAGGCTACCAAGCGGTTGGCATCCCTGTCTGCAAAGAAGAATTTCGTACAAGTTATGTCTATGCAGAACGGGCATTGGCCAAACATCCGTACATTAAACCTCATCATACTTTTCATGACCTTCTTGTCATCAAATGCGATTTAGAGACGAGCGACCTCGTCGATAGAGGAATATGGAAGAGCTCGGAAGAAGACAGGAAAAGGCTCAGCGACATGGTGGCCGACTATTGCTACAAATATGTGTTAGAGATTCTAAAAGTTAGCAGACCTGTCATTGCACGGCTAACAGAAATGTACCCTTTGGTACTTGTCAGCAACTTTTACGGGAACATAGAAACCATATTGGCTGATTTTGACTTACAATATTTCAAGCATATTGTTGAAAGTGCTGTTGTTGGCATACGCAAACCTGACCCCAGAATATTCCAGCTTGGTGTTGATGCTCTAAGAAAAGTAACAGGAAAAAGCGATAAAGAATTGCCAGCCAGCAATATTCTCGTAGTAGGTGATAGTTTCTCCAAAGACATTGTTCCTGCAAATGAAATTGGATGTAAAACCGTATGGATTAAAGGCGTCGGATGGGGGAACGAAGAGACGGACGATTCTATTCCCACATTCATCATCAAGAATATTGCCGAACTTGAAAACATTTTAGGATAAAAGAAGGTGACAAATCGTATAATAGGTAAAAAGAACATGAAACGTTATATCTTAACATTTTTAACCTTTGCCATCTCATTTCATTTCACGATGGCACAAGTGACAGGTAAGGTCATAGACAGCAAGTCGCGTGAAGCGCTTGACTATGTAAATGTCTATTATGCAGGAAAGAACGTTGGAGACCAAACCGATGAGAACGGACGATTTGTTATCAAAGAAGATAGCGCATGGAAAGAATTGACATTCTCCTCCATGGGGTATCAGACTCAAAAAATAAAGCTCAAGGAGTTCGGCAAAAACAAAAACATCACAGTAAGACTCGTACCCGAAGCAAAAACGCTAAGCGGAGTGACCGTCTCTGGCAAGAAAGGGAAATACAGCCGAAAGAACAACCCGGCTGTCGAACTGATGAAAAAGGTCATCGCCAACAAGAAGAAAAGCGACCTACGTTCCAAAGACTACTTTACCTATACAAAATATGAGAAAATGGTTTTCTCACTCAACGAAGTGAGCGACAAAGTTTTCGATGAAGGAGAATATAAAAGATTTGCCTTCCTCAAAGACCATGTAGAGAAATCGCCCCAAACGGGCAAACTCATCCTTCCCCTCACGGTTGATGAAACCCTTTCTGAAATATACTACAGAAAAGACCCTCAAGCAGAGAAACAGGTAATCAAGGGCGAAAGCAGCAAAGGAGTAACTGAACTTGTCAACACAGGAGAGATACTTACCACCACACTCAAAGATGTTTTTACCGATGTTGACATCTACGAAAACGAGTGCCGTCTTTTGCAATACCCGTTCCGCTCGCCTATCGCAGATAATGCAATATCCTTCTATCGCTACTATCTGCAAGACACGATTGTCATTGACGGGAATAAAGCAATAGAAGTCGGCTTTTTGCCCAACAACCAACAGGACTTTGGCTTCTCCGGCAATCTCTACATCCTGCTTACCCCCGACTCAACATTCCAAGTGCAGCGCGTTGAGTTGAGCATTCCTCGCCGCAGCGATGTCAACTTCGTCGAAAACATGATTATATCGCAAGACTTTACCGAATTGGAAAGCGGAGAACGAATCGCTGCCACAAACGACATGCTCATCGAGCTTCGTCTCAGTAAATGGCTCGGTAAATTTCAAGTACAAAGGGTTACCCGACTTACTGACATAAGTTTTCAGGAAATCCCCCGCTCTCTCTTCAAGAACATCAAAGGCAACACCTTGCGCGAGCCTGATGCATCTATGCAAGATGAAGCTTTCTGGAATCAATACCGACAGGTGGAACTAACATCGTCTGAAGGAAAAATGGACAGTTTTCTCGACCGCCTCACACATGTCAAGGGATTCAAATATGTTCTTTTCGGTTTCAAGGCCCTTGTCGAGAACTTCGTTGAGACAGGTGACTCCCTGCACCCAAACTACGTAGATATAGGTCCTGTAAACACTATCTTGTCTGCTAATCACTACGACGGATTCCGATTCAGAGTATCAGCGCTCACCAACGCAAATCTCTCTCCCCATCTCTTTGCCAGTGGATATGCTGCATACGGCTCAAAAACTAATAATTTCTACTGGAAAGGACAGCTTACCTACGCTTTTAACAAAAAGGCCTACCTGCCTCGCGAGTTCCCACAGAACAACCTCACTGTATCATGGCTAGACGACATCATCTCGCCATTCGACAAGTTTGTTCCGACCGACAAAGACAACATGTTCACGGCACTGCATGCATCAAAAGTTGACCAATACCATCACAGCCGAGAACTACACATTGACTACACCCGAGAATATGAAGATGGAGTCAAAATCAACGCACAGTTCACCCGTACACGAAACAATCCGGTCGATGCCCTTTTTTATCAGCGATTGGACGGAGCTGGCACACCAAGCAACGACCCAACACGATGGCTTAACGGCATTACAACCACCGAGTTCAAGGCAGGCATCTCTTTTGAGCCTAACGTGACCTATATCAACACCAAGCAGCGGCGTGTCAAAGTCAACCACGATGCTCCTGTCCTGTCCCTCAGCCATACTGTCGGCATCAACGGATTCTTAGGAGGACAATACAACTACAATGTAACCGAAGCTGGCATCTACAAACGTTTCTGGTTGGGACAATTCGGCAAATTCGATGCCACTCTAAAAGCTGGAATACAATGGGACAAGGTTCCCTTCCCACTTCTCATACACCCGGCAGCTAACGCCTCTTATATCATTGAGGACAACACCTTCAACCTCATTTCCAACTTGGAGTTCCTCAACGACCGCTACGCATCGCTCATGGCAGAATGGGACCTCAACGGATGGCTGTTCAACCGTATACCCCTCCTAAAAAAACTCAAATGGCGCGAATGCATCGGTGTAAATGTGCTATGGGGGCAACTCACAGATAAGAATAATCCTGCCTCATCAGGATACACCGACAGCGACCTCTTTTATTTCCCTGGTCATTTCCTTGCCGACGGCAGCTACGAACAGAATACCGTTTGCATGGACACAGACACCCCATACATTGAATGGCGTGTCGGAATCCACAACATCTTCAAGCTCATTGAAATTGACTATGTCCGTCGCCTCACCTACCTCCACAATCCCAACACAAACAAATGGGGTATACGCTTAAAAGTACGAATGACTTTCTGATACCCCAAGGGGCATAATAATATCGTAAATAAACAACATAAAGCGATTCAATCGACATGCCCTACACCTCTTGTCGGAGGTTGGGCACACATCAAAACTTAAAAACATGAAAGAACGCTCCACGCAACACCACGGATGGATAGACCTTCTGCGCATCATTGCCTGTTTCCTAGTTGTTGCTTCACATTGCAGCGACCCATTTTTAGTCAGCGAAAGCCGTTCCGACTTTATCGGCGGATGGGTCATTGGCAGCATTGCTCGTTGTTCGGTACCATTGTTTGTCATGATATCAGGAGCTCTACTCCTACCCACCTCTTTAGGAACAAAAGCATTTTACGCCAAGCGAATAAAACGTATAGCAATCCCTCTGACATTTTGGTCTATAGCTCTTCCTCTTCTTTTTTATATCTATATCAACTGGGGGGGCGGGTCTTCGTTTCCTCTGATACCCTCATCATCATATACTTTAGAGGATACTTGCACCAAAGCCCTCACCTTCCCAGTAAACTTCAACTACGACACCACCCCATTATGGTATCTCTATATGTTGGTCGGACTCTACTTTATCATCCCTATCATAAGCACATGGATTAAAAACTCATCGCGGGACGAAGTGAAAAATGTCCTTAAACTTTGGTTTGCAACACTATTCCTCCCATATATTGAATTTGCAGCCCAAACAGCAGGTTTCATTGGATACCCAGGCAACTCACACATATTGGGAGTATGCGATTGGAACATCTTCGGAACGTTCTATTATGTATCGGGATTCATCGGTTATCTCCTTTTAGGATATTACTGGACAGCCTATCCCCCACAATGGAGCTGGCGAAAGATTCTATGCATCAGTATTCCATCATTCATCATCGGAACAAGTATAACATTCCTATCATTGGATTTACTCATAGCCTATCTGCCCCAATTCACCTCCTATGCATGGCTATTCTCCATTGTTCACGTGTTCCTCATCACCTTCCCTCTATTTGTCATTATACAAAAAATGAACATCAAGCCTTCCAAGAAGCTTGCCCAAGTTGCTTCTACAAGTTTTGGCATCTACCTCAGCCATTTCATCTTCATTCATATCAATTACGACCTGCTCCAACAAATCCTTCCCGCTGGTACTCCATCAGCAGTCCATGTCCTCTGCAACAGCATAATTACATTTATCACGTGCCATATCATCATACGTATTATGTATCACTGTAGACAGACTCGGCAGTTAGTAGCGTAGCTGTAGACAGCTATGAACATATTAGCGTTGTAAGAGATACGATTGGAGAGATAAAACAACGAATATTAGAAGCGTACCCCTCGGGTCCGCAGCATCGGACCCGAGGGGTACGGCATATAGGACCCGAGGGGTACTCCTGAAAAGCACAAAAGAATCGCAGCCTGCAATGAATACTCAGCGGCTGCGATTAGTCTGTATTTCTATTGATTTTTACTCATTCACCATAATCGTTCCATCAGGTGTCATACCCTCGGCACTAAGATACATGTTTTGGCAAGTGGAGTTATTGTAGAACTCAACAGTAGCCTTTCCCTGAGCATCTGTTTCCACGCGAGGATTCCAATAGATAGTGCGGCGGAAGTCGGCCATTGGGGGAAGTACGCTGTAGTCCTCCATCTGGAAAGTAGAAGGTATGTTGAAACCCTGGAAATATGTACGGCGCAATCCCTTCTGAGTAGCCGTCGTAAATTTCTTATGAGTATAAAGATATATACGAACGGCACCTTCAATCTCCTTAGGGCTGTTAGGAACGATGTAGGCACTTTTTATTTCGTCCATCCACAAGGGGAAATGCTCATGACCCGATGCTCCAGCATTGCTGGTAATGGCGGCAAACATCTCGTCATTCTGAAGAGCGACAGTATCGAGTTCTGTATTAAGAATGAGCTTGATGTTGCTGACATCCCCTTTCACTTGGGTTTCTCCATTGTCAACAATCCACTTGATGGGGCGGTCGGCATAGGAAAGATGTCCTCTCCAAAACCCCGAGTCATCATTAGGCGGCACAGGCAAGTCTTTACACTCGGGATTGTTAAAGAGCGAGTTCTTCCGACAAAAGAATTCAAAGATAGAGGGATCCTCTTCACCTAAGTCTCTTATATTATCAAGTTCTCTGTCTATATCATAGAAGACAGCAGCATGGTTGCGTCCCCAACTCTCGTTCTTGTACTTCCAGTCATCATTTGTAAAATAACGACGTTTCGCCTCGACTGTCACGTTCTCCAAAAGATGATTTTTCTTCGTTATTGGAATGAATTCTTCCACCACTTCCGATACAGGCTGTAAATGAAGATTGGGAGCCATAGGAGGAAGGATTCCAGACTCTAACGGAGTGATATATCGAGGTGTAGGAGAGAACTGGCGGTCAATGCCAACACGGTAAGTCTTGCGTTTGTCTTCCAAACGGGTAAATATCTGCATATGCCACTCACCATCAACAAAAGGCAACGCAAAGGCATAATTGCCTAAAGAATCTGTAATCGTCTCCCCCTTGAGGCTTTCACCATTTTGATTGTAAAGGAAAATGTCCATCTGGACGTTGCTGACAGGATTTCGTTTGCGATAAACGTTAAGTTGACCAAAAACATACAATTGATCTTCGAGAGGCTGCACCTTTTCGAAACTCTCTCGACCAGTCATGATGTTCCAGTCGTAGCGCCTCCATCCTTGAGTCATCATCAGCAAGTCTGCCGAACGACGATGCTCCTCATCATCTGCCTCAAAATAGTAATCTACATTATGGATGTACCCACGCACTTCCGAACTCAGCAACATCCATGTCTTCATATTTCCCTGCTTGCCATTTGTCATCGTTTCAGCATCAATAGCAGAGAAGGAAAGAGACGTGTTGGGTTGTGCCTGCAGCTGCAACTGCACTTTTCCACAAGGAGTAAGGCGGTTCATCTGAGGAATCAATCGGATGCTATCCTCTGGCGAAGAATCAGGAATTATGAAATACAAACGCTCGGCAAGGATGCGCCCATTACTATCAAATACCGTGAACTGGCTAACACCTTCTTGCTGTTGAGCTCGGTCAAGTTCTATTTCAAGGATAGGAACAGCTGTAGTTGTATCGCAATAAGTTATATTTCCGTTATGCATGACAGCATAACCAATAAGTTCCCCACAAAGGCTTGGACTGAACTGAAGAGTGGCAAGCATATTGTCACTCACAGCATCAAGAGTAAGGGCGCAACCCAAACTAGTTGCAGATGGCAGCGGAAAGGTCTTCGTTTTTTCCTCAAGGTCTTTCATCTGAAGGGTGAGTCCGGTTCCATCGGGAGTAAGCTCAAACAAACCTCGCCCAAGGGAGTCGGTACGAACAGATGCGAGCACATCGCCTGAGCCATTGGTAACGAAGCCTTCAGACTGATATGGACGCCCATTGTCATCGACAGCAAGCAAGGCAACACGGCATTTCTTGTCTTGTACCAGGCGTCCGCCTTCAGGATAGAATTGAACGTTAATGCCAGTAGCTAATTGATTGGTGTATAACCCTTCGTCAATAGCTTTCTGATAGAGCGAATCTTCCCTGTCTCGATTGTTGGGATCACGTTGTTTGTATAGACGCGTCTGAATACTCAAATCTGTGTAATCACCTTCTGAAGCTGGCTTCTGAAACACTGGGAAAACCCGTGAGAACACGGCATTGACACCCCAGTTTGTCATGTAACGTGTATAAGCACGCACCTCATAAAAGCCAGAACCAAGAAGCGAATCCATCTTCATGTCGCCATGAGCCAGACCAAGTGAGTCAATAGGATACTTGCAAGTACGAATGATGTCTCCACTAGGATTAAGCAACTCAACGTAAAGCACCTTGCTTAAGTCTGTGGGGCGACCATTGTCTGTGCGTGTAACGTAGGCTTTGAACCACATGGTCTCATTCTCAAAATAACCCGTGTTATCGAAATGCAAATAGACTTTCTCCTGAGGTACAGTACGATTAAAATGCATGGCGCGCTGGAGATAGCCAAGAATGGAAGATTTCTTTTCAACAGGCTGCGCTTGTAGCGAGATACACCCTAACAGAAATGTCAAAATAAAAACTAATCTATTCATCGTCGTTGGAAATATTTGTGCTTGTATTTTAGGATTTGCTTAGTAAAAGATTTGTAATAGGCAGAAGCTTCCGAACAGAACTGCTGCACTTTATGCCATCATTTGATTAGTTCTGTAAAAGCTGATGGGTATGGAGTTTCAAATTTCAAGGACTCTCCTGTTATAGGATGCCGAAAGGCTAACCGAAAAGCGTGCAAACAGATACGCCCTGCCGCATCAGCGCGTTCGCCATAATCATTGACGGTACTGCCATATTTGAAATCGCCCACAACAGGATGGCGGAGGTCTTGCATGTGAACACGTATCTGATTCTTACGCCCTGTCTCAAGAGTCAGTTCAACAAGAGAATAGCCATTTTTACGTTTTAGGGTACGGTAATTCGTAACAGCATATTTGCCACCGTTATCGACCAAACTGGAGTAAGTTACAAACAATCTGTTTTCTGACAGCCAGGATGTTACTGTACCGAAATCCTTTTCCATTTCGCCCTGCACAACTGCAACATAACGTCGATCTGTAACAAGGTCTTGCCAATGGTCAGTAAACATTTTCTGGACATCTCGACGTTTGGCAAACACTAACAATCCTGAGGTTCCACGGTCAAGACGATGAACCGTGGAAACTGAGAAAGAACGGTTCTGGCGCTTCACATATTCATCAAGAATAGATTTCACGCATATCTGACGTTTGCCTGGCTGCACATTGGTAAGGATGCCTTCTTTCTTTTCTACAACAATAAGGAATGCATCTTCATACACCAACCGAACCCAGCGGCTGGTAAGCCCATGCTTGTGACGAGTCTTTGCTATCTGGACGAGTTGCCCAGGCTTCAACATATAATTATATTGTGTGATGATTTCTTTATTAACATAAACCATACGCTGGCTCAGCAGTTCTTTTGCCCTTGTGCGAGATATGCCCGACAGGCGACTCATCAAGAACTGCATAAGTTCAGCGGGCTCTTTCACAGGATAGTCGGTATAGCTGTTGGCTGCTTTTCTATCAAAAAACGATGACATTTATTTCTATTTTAAGTATTTCTATTTCCTTACCAAAAGAACGACATTCTCTACATGTTGGGTATGAGGGAACATGTCAACAGGTTGGACTTTCTCCACTTTGTATGCGGCATCGAGCAATTGCAAATCGCGTGCCTGAGTTGCCGGATTACAGCTGACATACACAATCTTCTGCGGAGCAGCAAAAAGAATGGCGTCAATCACGTCCTGATGCATACCTGCTCGTGGGGGGTCTGTGATAATGACATCTGGTCGACCATGCACTTCGATAAACTCTCGATTAAGCAAATCTTTCATGTCGCCAGCATAGAACAGCGTGTTATCAATCTTGTTGATTTCAGAATTCACTTTTGCGTCTTCGATTGCTTCTGGCACATATTCTATTCCTATCACCTTCTGAGCTTGTCGAGCAACAAAGTTTGCGATAGTTCCCGTGCCTGTATACAAGTCGTAAACGAGTTCGCTGCCTGTAAGCCCAGCAAACGTTCTAACAACTTTATACAGTTCATAGGCTTGCTCCGTATTCGTCTGATAGAAGGACTTTGGCCCCACCTTAAAACGTAAATCTCCCATCTGCTCGTAGATGTAATCCTTTCCTTTAACCACATGAATTTCTTGGTCACCAAACGTATCGTTAGCCTTGTGATTATCAACATAAAGAAGAGATGTTATTTGAGGAAAACTTTCAGAAAGATGGAGCATCAAATCATCTGCTTGTTTCTGTTGTTCTGGTGTATCTATACGGAACTGAACAAGGAACATCAAATCCCCTGTATTGCTGGTACGAATCATCAAGGAACGAAGCAGTCCACAGTTTTGGCGCAAATCATAAAACTCAAGTCCATGCGACAACGCATACTGTCGAATATCATTGCGTATGAGATTGTTTATAGGGTCCATCAACATACATTCTTCTATGTCGAGAATCTTATCAAAAGCACCCGTGATATGAAATCCGACAGCGTCCATCACCTCATACTTAACATCTTGACGCACTTCCTCCTCGGTAAGCCACCTCTTATTTGAAAAGCCAAATTCAAGCTTGTTGCGATAGCCATAAATTTTGGCACTTCCCAAGATTGGCTCAAAGTCGGGCAATTCAACCTTGCCTATCCGATGCAGGCAGTCATAAACTTGCTGCTGCTTGGCTTTCAGTTGCTCCTCATACCTCAAGCACTGCCATTTGCAGCCACCACACACACCATAATGAGAGCACATAGGCTGTGTGCGCAGGGGGGATGCAGCGTGTAGCTTAACGGCAACTGCTTCCATATACGATTTCTTTTTCTTTTTCACTTGCAAATCAACCACATCACCAGGCACAACAAAAGGCACGAAAACAACTTTGTCATCCACACGCGCCAAAGCCTTACCTTCTGCTGCACACGCAGCGATAGTTACGTTCTCCAATAATGGAAGCGGTTTCTTTTTATTACGAGCCATATATCCCAACGTATTTGAAAATCTCCTACAAAGGTAGGGATTTAAGCGATAAGCTAAAAGTGAATGAGAAAAAAACTTCCTGTTGGATTGACAAATTGGGGTTAAACAGACGCTTCTTTAACGAGAACCTAGCGAATTCGCATTACTTACATCTTTGAACAAACGTCAGTTCGATATAAAGAGTCGCTTCAGCATGGAGGCACAGGGCA
>JAUMXY010000050.1 GCA_030528885.1 Bacteroidales bacterium
ATGGGGGACATATATAAAAGTGCGATTATAATATTCATGCACTTCACAAGAAATCGAAAAGGCCTTATTTCAATTCTACAAAAGTACGATTATAATGAGTCTATTAGTGTTTATTCAGAGGATTCTGGATAACTGCTCTCGTGAATCAGTTTTCCATCATATACTATATCGCTTGTGTGCTCCATGTTGATGCCGTTAGCAAACAGCCATAGTTTTCTGTGGCATAGTTGGTAATAATTGAAATGTGTGCCTGTGGGTGTCATGCTCTTCAAAATTTATTTGTTGTCTTCTTCAAACGGCAATGCTCCCAAATATCTGTCAAAATCACTTTGGAACAATCGGTCCTGAATAATACGATATTTCTCAAACTCCGTCTCTGCATGTAGCACAGCCTCTTCGTGGCTCACACTACCGGCATCGTCCAGCAAAGGTCGCTCGTCGCTGCTCAGATAAGCATCAATACGTTTCGCCCAATCCTCCATCGTCATGGGGATATGTCGTTTTGCGCGACTCTCCGCAAATTCGAGCACTGCGGTCACGATACGTCCCATGTCCTCCAGCTCCATCTCCTTCAGATAGTTCTTGGCAATCGACACATCCGTCTTCACAATCTTTCCGTCAGGTGCATTCTCCCAAGTCGTCAGCCCCATGTGTTCCTTCTCGGCATCAGCCCGCTCCATGATAAGTTCTGCCGCCGTGTGTTGATGCACAGCATAATGCATTTTGTTCTGGATGCGTTTGAAGAACTGACGTGTGGTCGCTGCATCCTTGTTATAATCCATGCTGGTGGCATAAATGTCTGTCAGTTTCTGATAGAATCGCCGTTCCGACAGACGAATCTCCCGTATTTCCGCCAGTAGGTGCTCGAAGTAGTCTTCATCCAAGAATGTGCCGTTCTCCATCCGTTTTTTGTCAAGAACATAACCACGAATGGCAAACTGGCGGAGCACGGAAGTTGCCCACTGCCGGAATTGTGTAGCTCGGATGCTGTTCACACGGTAGCCAACAGCGATGATAGCATCAAGGTTGTAGAACTTTGTATTATAGTTCTTCCCGTCTGAGGCAGTATGTGCAAATTTTGCACATACTTGTAGTTCATCCAATTCTCCAGTCTCGAAGATATTTCTTAAATGCTTTGTAACAACGCTCCTGTCGCAATCGAATAGCACAGAGATAGCTTTTTGAGTAGCCCAGATGTTGTCTTCCTTATAATACACTTCCACCCCCTGCTCCCTTGTTTCTGCCTGGAAGATGAGGAACTCCGCTGTACTGTTTCTTATTTCTTTTCGTGTAACCATATTTTAATCGTATTTTTGTCCATTTAATTGTATTTGCCGTCACAGGCATACAATGCAATCGTTATTTCCTTTCCTTGACTTCTTTCTCTAAATCATCTAACAGCTTTAAGTCCTCTTCATCAGCCAATTGTGCTTCATAACTTTTCCGTCGAACGTCAAACTGTGCATAGACACCACGCACCCTGTAGCCCACAGCAAGAATCATTTCCAGCGAGTAGAAAACCACATCATACTGTTTCCCATCCGAAGCAGTTGTCAAATAATGTTTGACAACTGAAATGGTGTCCAACTCTTTTTCTTTCAATATGTTAATGATGTGGTGACTAATGCTTTGTTTCGAGGTCCCAAAAAGTTCTGCCATCTGTTGCTGGTTCAGCCAGATTTTGCCGTCGCGGGCATACAAGGCCACCGATGCCTTCCCGTCTATGGTGTTGTAGATGATGATATTTGCAGATGAATTGGTCATAGTGATTGCTATAAAAAATGATTTGGTGCAAAGATACTAATTTATTGATTAGTTGCAATACGTTGGGAGGGAAAATGTGGTGTGGCGGTTCTTGCGGTTTGCATGGGCTTGGGGAACTCGGAGGGGGAGAGGGTGAGTGTTTTGAGTTGGCTGTTCATGGCTGGAATTTGAGGGGTTGGGCTGAATTTTAATGCAAAGTTAGGGTGATTTTTGCGCTGTGGCAAATCCAGTGCATTAAATCGTGTTTTGATGCATTATAATGCAGGTCTCACCCTTTTGGGCGTGTCCCTTTCTTCTCCTATGCGTACAATCAAGGATGTACCTGCTGGTGAGGATGGAAGGAAGTTGATGATAGGGGTGAAAGCTGACATTTAAGAATAAATAAATGCGAGTCCGATATAACAAAAATATGTTTGCGGATTGAGCGGATATGAGCTTTGCGAGGCTCTTGGAGGAGGAAAGTAAATGATGGGGGCTGAAAGTAAATTGCAAGTAAATTCAGAGTAAATCCCTTGCGGTTGGACAAATAAGATTTCCTTCAAATTTCCTTTATATTTCCTTTCTCCTCCTATCTCCAGAGCCTCGCAAGGCTCAAATTCGTGAAATCGGTGACAAATGGGAGAGAGGATGGGTGGAAAAGGTTGATTCTTACGTTTTTTAGGGTGCATGTTACATGACTGAAAGTTTTTGTAACATATTCTATAGCGAAAGGAGATCGATGTTTCTTTAGTATAAGTTTGTGTTTCTTTTGTCCTATGTTTTTCTGCTTTTTTTCTTTAACTTTGCAAGGAGAAAATTTGTGTAAAACCTATATGATGAATTCGAACATGAAATTACATGACATGAACAGGGCGGTGAAGTCCGCTTGGTTGTCTTCTGGATGGAGACGACGTGTGAATGGTGTGGTGGCTGCCGGTGCGCTGGCGATGCTGCCCATGAGTGGCGCTGCACAGAATCCTTTTGTGCAGACATGGTACACTTCTGACCCGGCTCCGCTGGTGGTGGGTGACAGGATGTATGTGTATACAGGCCATGACGAGGATGGCGCTGACTTCTTCTGGATGCAGGAGTGGAGAGTGTACAGCTCGGCTGACATGGTGAACTGGACGGACCACGGCAGTCCGCTGGCGCTGGAGAGCTTCAGATGGGCTGACGACCGTGCGTGGGCGGCTCAGTGCATTGAGAGAAATGGCAAGTTCTACTGGTATATCTGCGCTCATTCGCGCCTGTCGGGCGGCATGGCCATTGGTGTGGCTGTGGCTGACTCGCCTACGGGCCCGTTCCGCGATGCGATTGGCAAGCCGCTGTATGAGAATGGCAGCTGGGACCACATTGACCCGACGGTCATCATTGACGATGAGGGTCAGGCTTGGATTTACTGGGGCAATCCCCGCATCTACTGCGCGAAGCTGAATGAGGACATGATCAGCTTGGACGGCGAGGTGTTCAACATCGAGCTGACAGAAGAGGGCTTTGGCGCTCCTGACATGGCGAAGAGAGAGAAGAACAAGAAATACAAGGATACTTACACTGAGGGCCCTTGGATTATGAAGAAGCCTCAGATGGCTCAGAGCGGCAAGAAGGCCAAGAAGGGCGAAGAGAATCAGGGCGGCTACTACCTTCTCTATGCAGCTGGCGGCGTGCCTGAGCACATCGCTTACTCGGAGAGTCCGACACCTACGGGTCCCTGGACTTACAAGGGTACAATCATGCCTGAGGGCGGCACTGGCTCGTTCACGAACCACTGCGGATATGAGCGTTTCAAGGGGCGTGACTATTTCTTCTACCATACGGGCAAGCTGCCTGGTGGCGGCGGCTTCGGCAGAAGCGTGGCTGTGGAGGAGTTCAAGTTTAACGAGGACGGAACATTCCCAACCATCCTGCCTACAGACAAGGGTGTTGAGCCTGTGGGCACGCTGAATCCGTATGAGCGTGTGGAGGCTGAGACGATGGCTTTCTCCAAGGGTGTGGATACTGACTGGAATGACGAGACTGGCGTGTATGTGAACCAGATTCATGATGGTGACTACATCAAGCTGCAGGCTGTGAACTTTGGCAGGAAGGTGCCTCGCACGTTTACGGCAAATGTGGCAAGCGCATTGCGTGGCGGCAGCTTCGACATCCGTCTTGACAGTCTTCGCGGCAAGCTGCTGACTCGCATCGAGGTGCCTCACACTGGCGGCTGGGAACAGTGGCAGACAGTGGTGAAGGACCTGGAGACAGTGGTTGAGGGCGTGCACGATGTTTACTTCGTGTTCAGAGGCCGCAAGGGCGTGAGACTGATGAGCTTTGACTGGTGGAAGTTCCGTGGCATCGAGGAGTGCAACATGCCGCTCTTCACTACGAAGTACACAGCTGACCCTTCTCCGCTGGTGGTGGGCGACACGCTGTTCCTCTATGTGTCTCACGATGCTCATCCTGAGGACATTCCAGATGAGAACGAGAAGAATTCGGCTGGCTTCTTCATGTATGACTGGCTGCTTTACTCTACTACCGACATGGTGAACTGGACAGACCATGGTGCTGTGGCTTCGCTCCACGACTTCGAGTGGCGTAGCCGCGAGAATGGCGGATGGGCTATCCAGACAGTTGAGCGCAATGGCAAGTTCTACCTGTATGCTCCGCTGCACGGACATGGCATTGGCGTGCTGGTGGCCGACAGCCCTTATGGACCGTTCAAGGATCCGCTCGGCGAGCCTCTGGTATGGCAGAAAGAGCACTGGGATGACATTGACCCATCTGTGTTTATCGATGATGACGGACAGGCATACATGTATTGGGGCAACCCTCACACTTACTATGTGAAGCTGAATGAGGACATGATTTCTACAAGTGGTGACATTCATGTGCTCAGCCATAAGGATGGCGTGATGCGTCCTGTGAAGCAGGAGGGCGCTAAGATTAACCTCAAGGTTTCTTGGAACGAAAAGGCCAGCTGGGCTATTCAGCACTATCAGGAGGGTCCTTGGAACTACAAGCGCAATGGGCACTACTACATGGCCTTCGCCTCTACCTGCTGTCCTGAGGGATTGGGCTATGCGATGAGCGACGGCCCAACAGGACCTTGGAAGGAGATGGGCTACATCATGCGTCCGACAGACCGTGACCGCGGCAACCACCCTGGCATCTGCGACTACAAGGGCAAGAGCTATGTGTTTGGCCAGAACTATGACATCATGCACATTGACACTTGGCAGCACCACGAGCGCCGTTCAGTGAGTGGCCAGGAGATTACTTACAATGCTGACGGCACAATTCAGGAACTTCCTTACTGGCTTGACCAGGAGCCAATGAAGCAGCTGCACAGCTTGAATCCTTACAGACGTGTGGAGGCTGAGACAATGGCTTGGGGCTACGGGCTGAAGAGCTGTAAGATGGGCATCAAGAACACAGGCGTGGTGAAGGATATGCCTTACTCTACAGGCAAGGTGAATCAGTACATCACACACATCGACGAGGGTGAGTACATCCGCGTGAGAGGTGTGGACTTTGGCAGCACAGGCGCGAAGAAATTCATGGCAAGCGTGGCTTCTGAGGCAGGAAGCGGTCAGATTGAAATTCGCATCGACGAGATTGAAGGTCAGGTGATTGGTACTGTGGACGTGAAGAAGACTGGTGGCGACGAGAAGTTCCGCACAGTCAGCACGAAGGTGGAGAACGTGAAGGGCGTACATGACCTGTACCTCCACTTCAAGGGCCTGAACGGCACGTTCAACTTCGACTGGTGGCAGTTTCAGTAAGAGTGTTTAGTGCTTAAAGCATGAATTTATGGGGAGGGTGCCTTGCGAATGGCATCGCCCCATAATTTCTAAATAATAGATAATAAAATAGAAAGAAATGAAGAAGAAAATAATATCTCTATTTGCGGCGGCATTTCTGCTGTCTGCTGCTGTGCAGGCTCAGAAAGCAGCTTCTCCTAATGGCAAGCTGACGGTCGAGAAGGCTGGCAATGGCTATGTGGTGAAGCATGAGGGCAGGCAAGTGCTGGAACTTCCTTCGGTGGGCGTGGCTACCTCCAAGCGGGGCGGTGACGTGACTTTCCAGAAGATGACGAAGGAGGGGAAGGTGAAGGCTGATTACCAGATGCTGTCGGGCAAGCAGCTGCATTGCACAAACGAGGGCAATGCCTATGTGTTCCATTACCAGTATGCCGATGGTTCGCCTCTGCGTCTGGCCATGCGCCTGTATAATGATGGCGTGGCATTCAGATATGAACTGTCAGGTCTGTATGACGAGAAAATGAAGGAGGAACTGACGGCTTATCGCATTGCTGAGGGCACGCGCCGCTGGATGATGCGCTGGACAGACTCTTATGAGGGATTCTTCCCGCTGACGACAAGCGGAGAGGGGCGCAACCGCCACTGGGGATACCCCGCGCTGATTGAGCCTGCTGACGGGCTGTTCGCGCTCATTTCAGAGGCAAACATTGAGCGCTGCCAGAGTGCTTCATCGCTGAAGAATGAGGGGAATGCCGAAGTGTACAAGGTGTTTGCCGATGTGAACGAGGTGCCGCTCTATGGCGACTGGCATACGCCTTGGCGTGTGCTGATGGTGGGCTCGCTGGCTGATGTGGTGGAATCGACGCTCATTACCGACGTGTCGGAGCCTTGCAAGCTGGAGGATGCGAGCTGGATTGAGCCAGGCGTGGTGTCTTGGGTGTACTGGGCATACAATCATGGCTCTAACGACTTCAACATCATCAAGAAGTATGTGGACTTGGCTGTTGAGCTGAAATTGCCATACGTGCTGATTGATGCGGAGTGGGACCAATTCAAGGACGGAAAGACGGTGGAGGACGCCATCAAGTATGCGAAGGACTGTGGTGTGAAGCCTATGATTTGGTATAACTCATCTGTAGGATGGATTAATGGCGCGCCTACTCCGAAGTTCAGGCTGAACAAACTGGAGGACAGGGAGCGTGAGTTTGCGTGGTGCGACAGCCTGGGCGTGGTTGGTGTGAAGATTGACTTCTTCTCGGGCGACAACCAGATGAATATGGACTACTACATCGAGCTGATGGAGTGTGCTGCACGTCATCACCTGATGGTGAACTTCCATGGCGCGACGGTGCCAAGAGGATGGCAGCGCACATACCCTAACATGCTTTCTACGGAGGGTGTGTATGGCGCAGAGTGGTATAACAATGTGCCTACGTTTACTGACAAGGCGGCTGCACACAATGCGACGCTGCCGTTCACACGCAACGTGATTGGTCCGATGGACTACACGCCATGTGCTTTTTCTGACTCTCAGCATCCGCACATCACATCGCATGCGCATGAGCTGGCGCTGACGGCACTCTTTGAGTCGGGCTTGCAGCATCTGGCTGACAGGCCTGAGAGTTTCCTGGCACAGCCTCAGGAGGTGAAGGATTATCTGTCGGAGCTGCCGAGCGTGTGGGACGAGACGAAGCTGATGGGCGGCTATCCGGGCGAGTATGTGGCGATGGCGCGCAGAAGCGGAAGCACATGGTATGTGGCTGTCATCAATGGAGCGGACGAGCCTCGCAACGTAGCGCTGGACTGGTCGCGCGTGAAGACAAAGGCAAAGACAGGAACGGTGTTTGCTGACAGTGGCAACAAGGAGAATCCTTGGAGCATCGTGAAGGGGGCAGCCCTGCCTGAGAAGGTGGACTTGCAGCCAAGAGGAGGCTTCGTGATGGTGCTGTCGGAGAAGTGACTGTTGCGATGACAGGATAAAGGAAGGGCATGCGGCGCATTGGTGCTGCATGCCCTTCTTGTGTGTGGCTGTGTATGTGTGTTACTTCAGCATGTCGTCGATGAGGGTGGTCCAGTCGCTTTGGGGTGGGGCGACGACGATGCCCTCGCGTGTCTTGGATACGTCTGCATGGATGGTGTGGAATCCCAGTGCGGCGGCTGCTTCGACGTTGGGTGTGGAGTCGTCGATGAAGAGGCATTCTTCAGCCTTTGCCTGCAAGTCCTCCAGCACCTTCAGATAGATGTCGTCGTTGGGCTTGGCGAGGTGCATTTCCTGTGAGAGGAACACGTGGTCGAAAAGCTGGTTGACGATGTGCTGGCCTCCGAAGCAGCGGCTGACGATGTCCTGCCAGTGTGCGTCGTTGGTGTTGGAGAGCATGGAGATGCGGTATCCCTGCTGGCGCAGCTGCTGTATTTTTTCGAGGCGATAGGACGGAATGCCGATGCAGCAGGTGTTCCAAGCGTCGATGACTTGCTGGCGTGTGGTGCCGGGACGGCACAGGCGATGGATGCCGCTGAGGAAGTCTTCAGTGCTGATTTCGCCTATTTGGTAGAGGTGCAGCGCTCCGTTGGCTACGATGCCTTCGCCCATGACGGCAGGCTTGGTGCCCTGAGTTTCGGCAAGGCTGCTGGAGGTCTGTGCGGACATGGCGCTGAAATCTACTCCAAGCGCCTGCACGCTTCTCATGCAGTAGGGGAGGTCGATGTCGAGCAGGACGCCGCCCAAGTCGAATATGATGTCTTTTATCATGATTTTCAGTTGTTTTTGATGTGTACGTCCATTTGTGGAAATGGGATTTCTATACCTGATTCGGTGAGTTCCTTATAGACTTTCTCGATGGTGTCGCAGCGTACCGCCCAGTGGATGCTGGCGCTGGTCCATAGGCGCATTTGGAAGATGATGCTGCTGGATGACATCATGGTCATAGGGATGACAGGGGCTAATTCTTCCGTCTTGATGATGCGCTCGTCGGCATCGACGATTTGCTGCAAGATGGCGCGCACCTCTTCAGGCTTGGTGCCGTAGGCTACTTCCACGTCGATGTCCACACGTCGGGTGGCGGCGGCTGTAGAGTTTTTGAGGCATCCTGTGGCGATGGGGCCATTGGGAATGTAGATGATTTGGTTGTCAGGTGTGCTGAGGATGGTGTTGAATATCTGTATTTCTTTTACAGTTCCTGCATACCCTTGCGCCTCGATGTAATCGCCGACCTTGTAGGGCTTGAGGATGAGGATGAGAACTCCGCCTGCGAAGTTTTGCAGGGTACCGCTCAATGCCATGCCGATAGCGACACCTGCTGAGGCGAATACGGCGAGGAAGGAGCTGGTGTCGATGCCCAGGATGCCGATGATGATGATGCCTAGCAGGATGTTGAGGGATATGGATACAAGGCTGTAGAGGAATGAGGACAGGGAAGCCTCTACGTGCCGCTTTTGGGTGATGGCTTTGATGGCCTTGGTTGCGTATCTGATGAGGAATCGCCCGATGGTGAAGACGATGATGGCAATGATGAGGTTTTTGCCAAAAGTGATGAGGTAGTCGATGACGATGCTGAGGTCGATGTCCTTCCAGTCAATGTTCGACAATTCGGATATGGTGGTCTTGCTGGTTGCTGTTTCTTCCATTGTTGTATTCTTTTTACCGTTTTTCTTGTTCTGCTAATTCTATGGGTTCCTTTTGTGTTTCGGGGCGCAAAGTTAGGCATTTTTTATAAAAAAGTGAGGAATGATTGCAAAAAAGTGTGATGTGGGCTGCTGGCATACATGTTTTTCCGCTCTCAGCCTTTCTGTTTCGCTTTTTTTGTGTAACTTTGCATCATGGTATATTATGTATCCATGCATAAAAAGGGTAATAAAATAAGACATAAGATATAATGAACGTACTTGAACTTTCAGAGCAGGAGATAAATCGTCGGAATAATCTTCAGGCATTAAAGGAGCTGGGCATAGACCCTTATCCTGCAGCAGAGTATCCTACGGATGCTTTTTCAACAGATATCATCGCTGACTTCAAGGACCCTGAGCTGGACGCTGAGGGCAATCCTGTGGAGGCGCTTCGTGAGGTGTGCATTGCGGGCCGCATGATGAGCCGCCGCGTGATGGGCAAGGCGAGCTTTGTGGAATTGCAGGACTCGAAGGGCAGGGTGCAGGTGTATATTACGCGTGATGACATTTGCCCAGAGGAGAACAAGGACCTGTATAACCAGGTGTTCAAGAAGTTGCTTGACTTGGGAGACTTCATTGGCGTGAAGGGTACGGTGTTCCGTACACAGACGGGTGAAATCAGTGTGCATGCGAAGTCGCTGACAGTGCTGGCGAAGAGCCTGAAGCCGCTGCCTGTGGTGAAGGAGAAGGATGGTCAGGTGTTTGATGCTTTTGAAGACCCTGAGCTGCGTTATCGCCAGCGCTATGTGGACCTGATTGTGAACAATGGCGTGAAGGATACGTTCTTGAAGCGTGCTACAATTCTGCGCACGATGCGTCAGGTGTTTGACGAGGCTGGATTTACGGAGGTGGAGACGCCTATCTTGCAGCAGATTGCTGGTGGCGCGAGCGCTCGTCCGTTTATCACTCATCACAATGCGCTGAATGTGGATTTGTATCTGCGTATCGCTACGGAGCTGTATCTGAAGCGTCTGATTGTGGGTGGTTTTGAAGGTGTCTATGAGATTGGCCGCAACTTCCGCAACGAGGGTATGGACAGAAGCCATAACCCTGAGTTCACTTGCATGGAGCTGTATGTTTCTTATAAGGACTACAACTGGATGATGTCGTTTACAGAGCAGCTGCTGGAGCGTATTTGTGTGGCTGTGAACGGTACGACGGAGGTGGCTGTTGGCGACCAGACTATCAGCTTCAAGGCGCCTTATCGCCGTCTGCCTATTCTGGAAGCAATCAAGGAGAAGACTGGCTTTGACTGCGAAGGAAAGTCTGAGGAGGAAATCCGTGCATTCTGCTTGCAGAAGGGCATGGAGGTGGATGAGACCATGGGCAAGGGCAAGCTGATTGACGAGTTGTTTGGCGAGTTCTGCGAAGGTTCTTTCATTCAGCCTACATTCATTACGGATTATCCTGTGGAGATGTCTCCGCTGACAAAGATGCACCGTTCTAAGGCTGGGCTGACAGAGCGTTTCGAACTGATGGTGAATGGCAAGGAGCTTGCGAATGCGTACTCTGAGCTGAATGACCCAATAGATCAGGAGGAGCGTTTTGTGGAGCAGATGAAGCTGGCTGACAAGGGTGATGACGAGGCGATGGTGATTGACCATGACTTCTTGCGTGCGTTGCAGTATGGCATGCCGCCTACATCGGGCATTGGCATCGGCATTGACCGTCTGGCTATTCTGATGACGGGTCAGCCTACAATTCAGGAGGTGCTTTTGTTCCCAACGATGAAGCCAGAGAAGAAGACTCCGCGTGATGGTGTGGAGAAGTTTGTGGAACTGGGCTTTGCTGAGGAGATTGTGCCTGTGCTGTACAAGGTGGGCTATAACCTGGTGAGTGACCTTGAGGGCGGCAATGCGCAGAAGGTTCAGCAGCAGATAGGCGAGGTGCTGAAGAAGTATAAGCTTGACATTCAGAAGCCTACAGTGGATGAACTGAATGGGATTATTGAAAAAATAAAGAGTTGAGGGGAAAGCTGTTGACCGCCTGGCTCTGCAAAAAGCGAGTCGGCAACTTTAACCTCGATGATAAATTTTAGAAGAGAGTATGCAGTTTAAGTCTTGTGGCAGAGTGGCTGTTTTGGGCGGTGGTAGCTGGGCTACGGCTATCGCGAAGATTGTCATGTGCCATGAAGAAAAAATAACGTGGTACATGCGTCGAGATGACCGTATAGAGGACTTCAAGCGCTTGCATCACAATCCGGCTTACTTGACAGGAGTGCACTTCGATGTGGACAGAATCACGTTCTCGAGCGACCTGAATGAGGTGGTGAAGAATAACGACACGCTGATATTTGTCATTCCTTCGCCGTATATCAAGAATCATCTGAAGAAGCTGAAGGCGAACATGAGGGAGAAGATGATTGTGACGGCCATTAAGGGTATTGTGCCTGAGGAGAGTGTGACGGTCAGCCGCTATTTCCAGAGGCAGTATAATGTGCCAGAGGAACAGGTGGCATGTATCGGAGGGCCAAGCCATGCTGAAGAAGTGGCGCTTGACCGTTTGTGCTACCTGACGGTGGGATGCCGCGATTTGGAGAATGCTCAGGTGGTGGCAGACTTGTTTGCCAACAAGTTTGTGAAGACGAGCGTTTCTGCTGACATTGAGGGCATCGAGTATTCTTCGGTCTTGAAGAATGTGTATGCTATTGCTGCGGGTATTTGTCATGGTTTGAAGCAGGGAGATAACTTCCAGGCTGTGCTGGTGGCAAATGCGGTGCAGGAGATGAAGCGTTTCTTGAGGGCTGTTCAGCCAGAAGACCGCCATGTGAGCGATTCGGCTTATTTGGGCGACTTGCTGGTGACGATGTATTCCAACTTCTCGCGCAACCGTGTGTTCGGAACCATGATTGGACAGGGTTATAGCGTGAAGACGGCGCAGCTGGAAATGGAAATGATTGCAGAGGGATATTACGGTACGAATTGCATGAAGATTCTCAATAAGAGGTATCATGTGAATATGCCGATTCTGGATGCTGTCTATAACATTCTGTATGAAAAGATTTCGCCCAGTGTGGAGATAAAGGTGCTGAGTGATTCTTTGAGATAAAAGTCTGTCGAATGACAAGGAAAGAAATTAATTATTAACAAAATATAGTACTATGAAGATAAATATCAGTAAAGCTGCTCAGTTTGTGGCAGCAGGTTCAATAGAAGCGTATGAACCTCAGGTGAAAGCAGCTCAGGAAGCGCTTGAGCAGGGTACTTGCCCTGGCAATGACTTCCTTGGGTGGATGCATCTCCCCAGTTCTATTACTCCAGAATTTATTGCGGAGATTAATGAAACAGCGAAGGTTCTCAAAGAGAATTGCGAGGCTGTTGTTGTTGCAGGCATTGGCGGCTCATATTTGGGCGCGCGCATGGTGATTGACGCGTTGTCTAACACTTTTGGCTGGCTGCAGCCTTCGGATTGCCCACGCATTCTTTTTGCAGGAAACAATATTGGCGAGGATTACCTTTCAGAGCTGATTGGCTATCTGAAGGGTGTGAAGTTCGGTGTCATCAACATTTCAAAGTCTGGTACAACTACAGAGACTGCTATCACATTCCGTCTGCTGAAGAGGATGTGTGAGGAGCAGCGTGGCAAGGAAGAGGCAAAGAAGGTGATTGTTGCTATCACGGATGCCAAGAAGGGTGCTGCCCGTACTACGGCTGACAAGGAGGGCTACAAGTCTTTCATCATTCCTGACAATGTGGGAGGACGTTTCTCTGTTCTTACTCCTGTGGGGCTGCTCCCTATCGCTGTTGCGGGTCTTGATATCGCAGCATTGGTGAAGGGTGCTCAGGATATGGAGGCGCAGTGCGGTCTTGATGTTCCTTTTGCTGAAAATCCAGCTGCTGTTTATGCAGCAACACGAAATGCTATCTATCAGAGCGGCAAGAAGATAGAGATTATGGCTAACTATCAGCCTAAACTCCATAATCTTGGTGAATGGTGGAAGCAGCTTTATGGCGAGAGCGAGGGTAAGGATGGAAAGGGCATTTTCCCTGCATCTGTGGATTTGACAACTGACCTGCATTCTATGGGCCAGTGGATTCAGGATGGTGAGCGTACTATCTTTGAGACTGTCATTTCTGTGGAGACTCCAAACACTTCGCTGGCTGTGCCTTCTGACGAAGAGAATCTGGATGGTTTGAACTTCTTGGCAGGCAAGCGCATTGACGAGGTGAACAAGATGGCAGAGCTGGGCACTCAGCTGGCTCACGTGGATGGTGGGGTGCCAAACATCAAGATTTCTATTGAGAAGCTGGATGAGTACAATATCGGACAGCTCATCTACTTCTTCGAGAAGGGATGTGGTATCTCTGGTCTCATTCTTGGCGTGAATCCTTTTGACCAGCCAGGTGTGGAGGCATACAAGAAGAATATGTTTGCTTTGCTGAACAAGCCAGGTTATGAGGCTGAGAGCAAGGCTATTCAGGAGCGTTTGAAGTAATTGCAGATAAAGGAATGGAGGGGAGAGGATTACTTCCCCCTTTCCTTCTTTCTCTTAATATAGGAGTGGAGAGATGACAATCTTTCCAAAGGATGTTACACATTATTTAAATAAAGGTGAATATGACATACGATGTAATTGCCCCCGGTGTGAAGTATATCGGCGTGGATGACTTGGATATAGATTTGTTTGAAGGACAGTATGATGTGCCAGAGGGCGTTTCTTATAACTCTTATCTGATAGAGGATGAGAAAATAGCCATCATGGACACTGTTGATGTCCGCAAGAAGGATGAATGGGAAAAGGTGCTGGAAAAGGCACTGGATGGAAAAACACCTGATTACCTTGTGGTTCAGCATTTTGAACCAGACCATTCGGGCAGCGTGAAGTACATCATGGAAAAATATCCTCAGGTGGTGGCTGTCTGCTCTCCTAAGGCGAAACCGATGTTTGAGCGTTTCTTTGACGTGGATTATGGCGACCGCATTCTGGTGGTGAAGGAAGGGGACACACTGTCGCTCGGAGAGCATACTTTGCAGTTTGTGATGGCTCCTATGGTTCATTGGCCAGAGGTGATGGTTTCTTATGAGCATAAGACAAAGATTCTTTTTGCGGCTGATGGCTTTGGCAAGTTTGGCGCTTTGTGCAAGGAAGAAGAGAATGAAGAGGGATGGGCATGTGAGGCTCGTCGCTACTATTTCAATATCGTAGGAAAGTATGGCGCTATGGTTCAGCAACTTCTGAAGAAGGCTGCTGGGCTTGACATTCAGACAATCTGTCCGCTTCATGGTCCTGTTCTGACAGAAGACCTTGGCTATTATCTCGGTCTTTATGATACATGGAGCAAATATGAGCCGGAAGAGGAGGGCATCTTCATTGCGTACTGCTCTTTCTATGGAAACACTGCACAGGCAGCGCTTAAGCTTGCTGAAATCATTCGCGAGAAGAGCAGTGTGAAGGTGTCAACAGCGGACATTGCCCGTGAGGACTTGCATGAGGCTGTAGAGGATGCTTTCCGCTATGACAGGCTGGTGCTTTGCGCTCCTTCTTATGATGGTGGTGTGATGCCTATCATGGAAGAGTACATCATGCACTTGCGCAATAAGACATTCAGAAATCGCAAGGTGGCTTTCATCGAGAATGGCACATGGGCGCCTTCTGCCGGCAAAAAGATGCGTGAGGCAATGGAGGAGATGAAGGACATCACAGTCGTCGAGCCTATGGTTACAGTCGAGTCAGCTGTCAAGGCGAAGACGATTGAAGACTTGAAGGTCTTAGCAGACGCGCTGATAGGATAAAAAAGAATGGGGCTGTGGAGTGTTATTCACAGCCTCATTGATTCTTAATGGTTTAACAAGTGTGAGATGAAGAAGTATTTGATTCCTGTATTTGTAGCTTTGTTTGCGTTTTCTTGCGATGGGACGGAACAGAAGGGCGAGGTTGGTGCAACTCCTGAGACTCCTGCCGAAGCGCTGGAGCTGCTGCTTGATGGCAATAAAAGGTATATGTCTGAGTCGAATGCACACCCGAATTTGGGGATGCAGCGATTGGGGCAGACTGCTCCTCATCAAGAACCCTTTGCGGCAGTGGTAGGGTGTTCAGATTCCCGTGTCCCTGTAGAACTTCTCTTTGACAGAGGTGTGGGCGATATTTTTGTCATCAGGACAGCTGGGAATAATGTTGGAGGTGATATGGTGATGGGCAGCGTGGAATATGCAGTGGGCCATTTGGGAGTTCAAGTGCTGCTTGTGCTTGGACATGAATCGTGTGGCGGAGTGACAAGCGCTGTCACGAGTGGTGAACATGCTGGTTCTGTGGGTAATCTGATTCATTGTATCCAGCAGGATATTCCTGAATATGTGGGTGTGGCAGACCAGATTGATGAAGCAATAGCTAAGCATACTGCGGTTCAGGTGGAGGAGGTTCTGTCTAACTCCTTGGTCGCTCAGAAAGTCAAGGAAGGGAAATTGCTTGTAAAAGGGGCACATTACGATGTAAATAGTGGCGAAGTAAAAATCTATTGACTTCAATCTGTGCTGGATTGACAATAGGCAAAGTGATGGGTGAGACGTTTTATACCAGCGATAGGCGCGTTTGGCGCAAGTGGCTATCTGAGCATTTTGAAACGGAAAAGGAGGTGTGGTTCGTCTTTCCGATGAAAGCTTCAGGAGAAGCGAGCCTTTCTTACAATGATGCTGTGGAGGAGGCCTTATGTTATGGCTGGATAGACAGTACTATCAAGCATATTGATTCTGTGCGCCGTGCTCAGCGCTTCACGCCGCGTAGACCGAACAGCAGTTATTCGCAGCTGAATATTGAGAGGCTCATCTGGCTGGATAGGCAAGGGCTGATTTGTCCATCTGTTAGAGAGAAAGTTTTGCCTGTCATTGCTGCACCTTTTGTTTTTCCTGAAGACATTCTGGCGGAACTTCGGAGGGATGAGAAGGTGTGGGGGCATTTTTCTGCCTTCTCTGACGGATACAAGCGCATCCGCATTGCCTATATCGATGCTGCAAGAAACCGTCCTGCTGAGTTTCAGAAACGGTTGCGAAACTTTCTTGAGAAGACTCGTGAGAATAGATTGATAAAAGGCTTTGGCGGAACTGAAAAGTATTATTGAGGGAACGGGGAACATGCGTGGGAAAGTCTGTTTGCAGATGTCGATTGTATTGACCTCGATGGATAAAATCTGTAAACTTTGTAGAAAAATCCATTAGGGAAAGGGGACAGCAGAGATTTTTAATGAAAAAAACATCGTATTAGGAAAAATAATCGGAATGAAATTTGTAAGGTTTGAATAAAAACTGTACCTTTGCATCCGCAAATTGCATAGGCTTGTGCTTGTGCAGGTGCGTTTGTGTGGCTGAGCCATACTAAAATCCATGTGAGGATGGTCCGGTAGCTCAGCTGGATAGAGCAACAGCCTTCTAAGCTGTGGGTCTTGGGTTCGAATCCCAACCGGATCACAGAAAGGGAGTATAATCCCTGTCAAACAAAAGAAACACCCCTAATTTTCAAAAACAAAAAGGGTTGAACGTTCCAAATTTCGCAAGGTGGGCATTGCGGGCCTGCCGGACTCGTGAAAACCTGTACTTCTCCAAGTAAAATTAGATTTGAAAATTAAAAAAGATAACAAGAAAATGTCAAAAATTTGTCAGATTACAGGTAAAAAGGCAATGGTTGGTAACAACGTATCACACTCATTGCGCAGAACAAAGAGACTTTTCAATGTCAACTTGTTCACTAAGAAGTTCTACTATGTAGAGGAAGATTGCTGGATTGTGCTTAAGGTGAGCGCAGCAGGTTTGCGAATCATCAATCGTATTGGTCTTGATGCAGCTCTTAAGCAGGCTGTGGCAAAGGGATACTGCGATTGGAAAGACATCCAGGTTATTGGCTAATTTATAAAGTAAGGAGAAAAAGAAAATGGCAAAGAAAGCTAAAGGCAATCGCGTACAGGTAGTTCTCGAGTGCACAGAAATGAAGGATAGCGGTCTTCCAGGGACATCAAGATACATCACTACAAAGAACCGCAAGAACACTCCAGACCGTTTGGAGCTTAAGAAGTATAACCCAATCCTTAAGAGAATGACAATTCATAAGGAGATTAAATAATAAAGCACTATGGCAAAGAAAACAGTCGCAACTCTCCACAGCAAGGACGGACGCTCTTTCACAAAGGTTATCAAGATGTTTAAGTCTCCAAAGACTGGTGCTTATGCATTTGAAGAGAAGATGGTGCCTGCTGAAAATGCTAAGGACTTCTTCAAGAAGTAATCTGTAGCTTTGAAGGACTAATAAAGATATGTTGTTGGACCGTTTTGTGAGTCCAGCAGTATGAATATAAAACCTCTCCATTACTTTTGGGGAGGTTTTTTTGTTTTATTCGCTGAAAATCTGTACCTTTGTATGTTTTAAGAGAGATTGATGTGAGGTGCAAGGAACGACTTTTCAGAGTGAGTCTATATACCGTACCCCTCGAGTCCGCTGCATCGTACCCCTCGGGTCCGCCATGGTGTACCCCTCGGGTCCACTAGATTGCTTCAGACGAGTTGCTCGGTTCGGATGTGTGTTTTCTTGTACAAATAGATGTTTGATAAACCGGGTGAATTGGCTTGCGTGTTGTGATTGGGCTATCTCTATTCAGTCGCAGCTTGTTTACCCTCAATAGATAAAAGATATGGGATTTTTTGATTTGTTCTCTAAAAAGAAGAAGGAAACTCTTGATCAGGGTCTGGCCAAGACAAAGGAAAGCGTGTTTGGCAAGATTGCTCGTGCTGTTGCAGGAAAGTCGAAGGTGGATGAAGAGGTGCTTGACAATTTGGAGGAGGTGCTGATTACCAGCGATGTTGGCGTGGATACGACTTTGGAGATTATTCGACGCATAGAAGAGAGAGTGGCTCGTGATAAGTATGTCGGTACAGATGAGCTGAATGGGATTCTTCGTGAAGAAATAGCTTCGTTGCTGACAGAGAACAACAGCAGTGACACGGAGGGCTTCCAGATTCCGGAAGGATGCCACAAGCCATATGTCATATTGGTGGTGGGCGTGAATGGAGTGGGAAAGACAACCACAATAGGAAAGTTGGCTTATCAGTTCAAGCAGGCTGGCTTAAAGGTGTATCTTGGTGCTGCTGATACGTTTCGTGCGGCGGCTGTCGAGCAGATATGCATCTGGGGCGAGCGCGTGGGTGTGCCTGTGGTGAAGCAGCAGATGGGAAGCGATCCTGCCAGTGTGGCTTTTGATGCTGTAACGTCGGCTAAGGCGAATGCGGCTGATGTGCTGATTATTGATACGGCAGGTCGTCTGCACAACAAGATTGGCTTGATGAATGAGCTGACGAAGATTAAGAATGCAGTGAAGAAAGCCGCTGGTTATGATGCCGATGATGTGATGCTGGTGCTGGATGGCTCTACGGGACAGAATGCGTTTGAGCAGGCCAAGCAGTTTACGAAGGCGACGGAGGTGACTTCTATGGCTATCACGAAGCTGGATGGTACGGCTAAGGGTGGCGTGGTGATTGGCATCAGCGACCAGTTTAAGATACCTGTGCGTTACATTGGCTTGGGAGAAGGCATGGAGGACTTGCAGGCGTTTAACAGGAAGGAGTTTGTGGAGAGTTTGTTTGGAGAATGAGAAAGAATACGATAGATATCATTACTCTTGGATGTTCAAAGAATCTGGTGGATTCTGAACGGCTGATTCGTCAGTTGGAACTGAATGGTTATCGTGTTACGCATGACAGCGAGCATCCGCAGGGGGAGATTGTGGTGGTGAATACGTGCGGCTTTATTGCCGATGCGCAGGAGGAAAGTGTGAATATGATTCTTGAACTGTGTCAGGCGAAAGAGGAGGGGCGCGTGAAGAAGGTGTTCGTGATGGGGTGTCTTTCTCAGCGCTTCATGCAGGAGTTGGGACATGAGATTCCGCAGGTGGACAAGTTTTATGGCAAGTTCAACTGGACAGAGTTGCTTAACGATTTAGGCAAGGTGTATCAGAGAGAACATCAGTATGAACGCCGCCTGACTACTCCTAAGCATTATGCTTACCTGAAAATATCAGAGGGATGTGACCGTCATTGTGCTTATTGCGCCATTCCGTTGATAACGGGCCGCCATCAGAGTCGTCCGATGGAGGATATTGTGTCGGAAGTGGAGCATTTGTTGAGTGAAGGTGTGAAGGAGTTCCAGCTGATTGCCCAAGAATTAACCTATTACGGCATTGATATCTATGGCGAACAGAAGATAGCAGAATTGGTGGAGAGAATCAGTGACGTGAAGGGAGTGAAGTGGATACGTCTGCATTATGCCTATCCGATGAATTTCCCCTGGGAGTTGTTGCGGGTTATTCGAGAAAGAAAAAATGTGTGCAAGTATCTGGACATCGCTTTGCAACACATCAGCACAAAGGTGCTTGCTAATATGCAGCGCCATGTGAATAAGGAGGAAACTTATGAGCTGATAGAACGTATCAGAAAGGAAGTCCCTGGAATATGCCTCCGTACAACCCTGATGGTGGGTTTCCCCGGTGAAGGAGAAGCAGAGTTTGAAGAACTGAAGGAGTTTGTCCGTTGGGCGAAATTTGACCGAATGGGAGCTTTCGCTTATTCTGAAGAAGAGGGAACGCCTGCGCAGAAGAAATATAAGGATGAAGTTGCCGATGAGGTGAAGCAGCAGAGGCTTGGCGAATTGATGGATATTCAGCAGGGCATTTCTGCAGAGGTGCAGGCTCGAAGGGTTGGCGAGACTCTGAAAGTTGTCATAGACAGGAAGGAGGGCAATTATTATGTAGGACGTACAGAATATGACTCTCCCGAAGTGGATCCGGAAGTTTTGATTCCGGTGGAGGGCGCTGTACTTAGAAAAGGATGCTTCTATAATGTCGAGATTGTTGATTCGGATGATTTCGACTTGTATGGAAGAAAGGTGGATTGAGGAAAGAGAAGCAGGGTAAAGAATAAAATGTTCATGAGGCTTTTGCCTTCAAAAAAATAAATGATAAATGACAAATAAGGATTTTGTAGAAAAGCTTTCTCGGAAGACAGGTCTTGAGATTAATGAGGTAAAGGATATGTCTGCTGCGCTGATAGGCGTGCTGCTTGAAGAGGCGGCTGAGGGCAAGAGCATAACCATTCAGGGGCTTGGCGTGTTCGAGCCGCGTGAAAAGGCAAGCCGAAAAATTTACAATCCTACATCAAAAACATATATTGTCGTGCCTTCAAAGACTACGCTGAGTTATAAGATGAGTGCAGTGCTGAAGGATAAGCTAAACATGGAATAGCCTTATGAATGAGAAACTTTCGTTACAGAATATAGCAGACGCTTTGGCTCAGAAGTCGGGGGTGTCCAAAAAGGTGGCAGATTCTTTTAGCAAGGCGTTTTTCGACATTGTGATTGATGCATTCGCACAAGGCGAGGACGTCGTGAAGGTAAAAGGATTGGGTACATTCAAATTGGTGTCGGTTGAACGGCGTGAGAGTGTGAATGTTTCGAATGGAGAGCGTATAGTAATCCCTGGCTATAAGAAAGTTTCCTTTACCCCCGAAGAGTCTGTTGTTGAATTCTTGAACAAGAATGCAGAGGCACAGAAAGCTGAACCGCAGCAGGAAACCTCTCAACCCGAAGTGGAGGTTGTTCGGTCTAATCTCGTTTTGACAGAAATTGAGTCTGCTGCAGAAGTTAAGAAAGTGGTTGAAGAGTTGATTCAAGTGGAAGAGCCCGATGTGGTTGAGACTTCTCAAGATGCCTTTAGTGGTATTGATATGCTGATTTCTACACCAGAAAGTGTGGAAGAAGTGCGTCTGCAATATGAAGAGGCAAAAGCGAAAATGGATGCTGCTGTAGAGGCGGCGTGCAAGGCGAATGCTGAGAAGATGAGGCTGGAGAGATTGTTGGAGAGGCTGGAGAAAAATGTGCCTCCAGAAGCTGCTTCTTCTGTGACAGAAGTGGTTGCAGAAGTAACTCCTGATGCCGATGGGGCTCATGATGATGTGGTTGTGGAGAGTGTGGCGGATACTGATAAAAGTGATATGGTGGTTGGTGAAGTCAAGCGGCAGGAAGGTCATGCCGAAGCTGGTGAACAGGCGATGCCCGTCGAGCCGAAAAGGTCAAATGGCGCAAAGTGGTTTTGGATTATTACTCTGATAGTGCTGCTTTTGGCAGCCATCGTATATTTCCTCCATGGGACGTTTGTTTCGATTGATTCTGTTAAGGACGTTAAACCGGCAGTACAGACTTCAAAGCCTGATAAGCCTGCTACAAAGA